>VGDJ01000038.1 GCA_016869775.1 Alphaproteobacteria bacterium | reverse complement strand
CCTGCTAAATTTATTAGAAAAAACTGGAATAGAGTGGATAAATCAATGCCTAATGAAGAAGGTGGCTATGGTGAAATATCGATTATGAAAGGTAATGTCTTTGAAAAGGTTGGCGTTAATTTCTCTGAAGTTTACGGAGAATTTTCAAGTGAATTTCGTAATGAAATCCCCGGTGCAAATGAAAATCCCAGATTTTGGGCTTGTGGGATATCATTGGTTGCGCATATGAAAAATCCACTTGTTCCTGCGGTTCATTTAAACACTCGTTTTATTTGTACCCAAAAATCTTGGTTTGGGGGAGGCACCGATTTAAATCCGGCGATTGAAAATCCTCAAGATACGATAGATTTCCATTCTACTCTCAAAAAAGCCTGCGATTACACCGATTTAACTTATTACGATAAATATAAAAAATGGTGCGACGAATATTTTTTTATTAAACATCGCGGCTTATCTAGGGGAGTTGGAGGAATATTTTATGATTATCTTAACACAGATAATTTTGCCAATGATCTAGAATTTACTAAAAATATTGGTCTCGCATTTCTCGATATTTATCCAAAAATTGTGCGCAGACAAATGACTAAAAAATATTCTGATCAAGAAAAAGAAATTCAGCTAAAAAAACGGGGTCTTTATGCAGAATTTAATTTAGTTTATGATCGCGGTACTCGCTTTGGTTTAATGACGGGCGGAAATTTTGATGCTATTTTGATGTCCCTTCCTCCAATAGCAAAATGGGAATAATTTTAAAGAAAACTTTAACTTAAATTTTAATTCAATAATGGAAAAACTTTCACAAATATATGAAGGAAAAGCTAAAATTCTTTTTCAAACTTCAAATCAAAATCAATTAATACAATTTTTTAAAGATGATGCTACCGCTTTTAATGCTCAAAAAAAAGCTATCATAGATGGAAAAGGTGTTTTAAATAACTATATTTCTGAATTCATAATGATTGAGTTGGAAAAAAATTCAATTCCCACTCACTTTATTAAAAGAATTAATAATAGAGAACAACTCATTAAAAAAGTTAAAATCATACCTCTTGAGATTATTATTCGAAATACCGTCGCAGGTTCAATGGCAAAAAGACTTGGAATCAAAGAAGGCGAAGAATTATGTGAACCGGTTTTTGAAATTTGTTATAAAAAAGATGAACTTCATGATCCAATAATTAACGATGATCATGCAACAAATGTCTTAAAATTAATTAATAAAAATCAACTATCTGAATTAAAAAATTTAAGTTTAAAAATTAATCAAATTCTCATTAAAATTTTTAACGATATTTCAGTAAAATTGGTTGATTTTAAAATTGAATTTGGCCTTGATTGTGATAGTAACTCAATTATTTTGGCTGATGAAATTAGTCCAGATAGTTGTCGATTGTGGGACAAAAATACACTTGAAAAACTCGATAAAGATCGTTTTCGTCGTGACCTTGGTGGACTTATTGAAGCCTACCAAGAAGTTGCAAGAAGACTTAAAATTTCCATCAATAATCTATAATTTATGAAAGTCAGAATTAACATTGCTCTAAAAAAAGCTGTTCTCGATACTCAAGGAAAAGCTATTGAAAATTCATTAGTTAAAAATTTAGGATATTCTCAAATTGGAAATGTTCGTCAAGGAAAGTTCGTGGATTTTGAAATTAATGAAACTGATGAAAATAAAATAAACAATATTGTTGATAGCGTATGCGATAAATTATTGGTCAATAAAATAATCGAAGATTATTCGTTCGAAATTATCAAAAATTAATCAAATTACTCAATGAAATCAGCTGTTATTACTTTTCCTGGTTCAAACTGTGATCGAGATGCTCTGGACGCTCTAAATAAAGTCTCAAACAAAGTCCAAAAAATTTGGCACACCGAAACAAACCTCGATAACGATCTAGATTTAATTATAATCCCAGGTGGATTTTCTTTTGGAGATTATCTTAGAAGTGGCGCAATGGCAAGCATTTCACCGGTTATGAATGAAGTTAAAAGATTATCTCAAAAAGGGGTCAGAATTCTTGGAATTTGTAACGGTTTTCAAATTCTTACTGAATGCAACTTATTACCCGGAGTTCTTCTTAGAAACGAAAAAATTAAATTTATATGTCGTCAATTATATTTGAGGGTTGAAAACACCAATACTGATTTTACAAATAAATATAAAAATCGACAAATCATTAAAATTCCAATCGCTCATATGGATGGCAATTATTTTGCTCCCAACGATGTTATTAAAATGATCGAAGACTCCAATATGGTTGCCTTTAGATATGTTGATGAATCAGGAAATGTAGCAAATGAATCAAATCCAAATGGTTCAATTTTAAATATCGCTGGAGTATATAATAAAAACAAAAACGTTCTAGGAATGATGCCACATCCAGAAAGGGCAATTGATATAAACACTGGTTCTAACGATGGATCATTACTTTTTGAATCTCTAAAAGTTTTATTTTAAGATGTCTCCCAAAATCAGAGTTGCTATATTAATTTCAGGTCGCGGATCAAATATGGAAAAACTCATAGATGCAACAATGCAGAATGATTTCCCAGCACAAATAGTTGTTGTCGGAAGCAACAATCCCGAGGCATTTGGACTTCATTATGCTCAAAAAAAATCTATCCCAACTTTTACAATTGATCACAAAAATTTTAATTCACGATACGAATTTGATAAAACTCTTCATCAGGAGCTTTTAAAACATGATATTGATTTAATATGTTTAGCTGGATTTATGCGCATTCTTAGTCCTGAATTTATTCAACTTTATCCAAATAAAATTATCAATATTCACCCATCGCTATTGCCTGAATTTAAAGGGGCGCATGCTGTTAAAGATGCAATCAAAACAAAAGCTAAAATTTCCGGATGCACAACTCATTTTGTTACTCCTGAAGTTGACTCAGGGCAAATTATAATGCAATCCCATGTTAAAATTGATGAACATGATAACTTAGAAATTTTAACAAAAAAAATATTAACCGAAGAACATAAAATTTACCCACTTACTCTAAAAATAATTGCTCAAAAAATTCTGAATAAAACAATATGAAAATTTTGCCATTAGTAATTGCTCCAGATCCATTTCTTAAAAAAGTCTCTTTACCAGTTGTTGAAATAAATAGCGAAGTTCAACAATTCATGAAAGATATGATTAATACTATGTATTATGAGGGCGGGATAGGATTGGCAAGCGTTCAAGTTGGAGTTCTAAAGAGAATTTTAGTTATGGATGTTGATTATGAGGTCGATCCAAATCACCATCATCATGACCATGAATCCTTCAACGGGGTTCATGTTCAAAACACCAACCCTCAATTTTTTATTAATCCCGAAATTGAAGAATCATCATCAATCAACTCCTCATTTAATGAAGGTTGCTTATCATTCCCGGGTGCCAGAGCAGAGGTGGTGCGTCCTGAGTCAATAAAATTAAAATACCTTGACTTTGATGGCAATGAACAACTAAAAATATTTAACGGAATTTCTGCCACATGCATTCAACATGAAATCGATCATTTAAATGGCATAACCTTTGTTGATAGAATTTCGCCACTTAAACGTGAAGTAATTCTCAAAAAAATTAAAAAACGGAAATAATGGCTAATTTTAAATATAAGGCAATTAATCAAGAAGGAAAATATATCACTGGAAAAATTTCAGCTGAAAACCCTTCTGAGTTAATGTCTCTCTTAAAATCAAGCTCTTTAGAACTTGTTTCTTATCGAGAAGAAAAAAATCGTGCTTTAAATTTCTTAGGCGGATTAAAAAGTGGTGAACTTGTTACAATTTTTATTCATCTTGAGCAACTTGATAAAGCCGGAGTATCAATTATTGACTCAATTCATGATTTAAAGGAAACCACCGATTCAATTAAACTAAAAAATCTCATGCAAGAGATTTATGAATCAATCAAAAACGGTAACCTTTTTTCCGAAAGTTTGGCTAAGCGACCCGATATTTTTAAACCTACTTACATTGGGTTGATCGCAATGGGTGAAAAAACAGGTAACCTATCAGCATCCTTTGCAAATATCGTCGACGACATTAAGTGGAATATTGAAATTCGTAGAAAAACTAGGAAAGCAATAGTTGGACCATTATTTGGTGTTATTTTGATGTTTTTGGTATTGGGAGTTATGACTGCCGTTGTCGTCCCAAAGGTAACAGGGTTTTTATCTGCTCAAAGTATCGACCTTCCTTTTTTAACTGTTGCGCTGATAAATTTTTCAAATTTTATTCAAGAATATTGGCTCACACTAATTTCCACCCCATTAATTATTTGGCTCACAATTAAAATTCTTGAGAGATTTCCAACAATCCACGTAAAAATTGATTATATTAAGTTAAAAACTCCTATTTTCGGTGCAATTATTACAAAAATTGAATCAGCTAAATTTTGTCAATTCTTTTCAATGACGTTTAAAAGTGGATTGGGAGTTCTTGAATGCTTAGATGCTTCAAGTATCGCTCTTAAAAATCGCGCAATTCGAAGTGGAATCTCCTATGTTCGTCAACAAGTTTCTGATGGTCAATCACTTTCAGGTTCAATTTCAGCTACAAAATTCTTTCCAAATCTAGTTGTAAGAATGTTTAAAGTTGGCGAAGAAAGTGGTAATATGGAAAGCGCCTTGAAAAATATCAAATACTTTTATGACAAAGAAATAAACGATTCAATTGAAAGATTAGTTGGCCTTATTCAACCCACCATAACTGTTGTAATGGGCGGCATGATTGCGTGGATTGCCGTAGCAGTTTTTGGCCCCATCTACAGCACATTCTCAAACTTACAATAATGCTCGAATATCCAGCCTATTTAGTTCTTGGAATTGGAACTGAAATAGGTAAAACCTTTTTAGCTTCCAGTTTGTGCAAAAAAAATCCCCGCATTAAAGCTATAAAACCCGTTCTTAGTGGTTTTGTTGATGACAATAAATCCGATTCAGCTTTGTTACTCAATGCAATGCAAATGGACATTAATTTTTCAAATTTAAATTCTATTTCACCTTGGAGATTTGAAAAACCAATATCCCCAAATTTTGCTGGCTATGTTGATTATAAAAAATTATTAGAATTTTGTAAAAATAAAATAAATCTAACTATAAAATCTAAAACTATCATGCTAATTGAAGGTGCGGGCGGGATTATGAGCCCCATAAATAATAATAAAACATTTATTGATGTTGCGCATGATTTAGATTTGCCAATTATTTTAGTTACATCAAATTATTTGGGCTCGATAAGTCATACTTTATGCGCTCTTCAGCTTATAAAATCTAAAAAACTAAAGCTAAGTAAAATTATTTTAAACAACAATAACAATCCTCCAATTTCTCAGTTAGAATTTATAAATTGCATTAATAATTTTTATAATTTTGAAATTCAAGAGATTGCGGATTTTATAAAAAATTCTTGATTGAATAAATAACATGTTATTTATTAATTTTTTTTCTAAAAATTTAAAAATTCACTATGACGAACATAATTAATATTAACGATGCAAATCGTTCTCAAGAAATAACTCCGATTGATAAAATTTCACTTCAAAAAGACAATATTCAGCAGGATTGGGCAAAAAAAGCCGAAATTTTGTGCGAGGCCTTACCCTACATGCGAAAATTTGCTGGAGAAACATTTGTTATAAAATTTGGTGGTTCGGCAATGGGCGGTGAAAACAATTTAAAAAATTTTGCTAAAAATGTTGTTTTACTAAAGCAAGTTGGAATTAATCCAGTTGTTGTTCACGGAGGAGGTCCGCAAATCGGTAAAATGCTTGATAAGCTTAATATAAAATCCACTTTTATCGACGGCCTGAGGGTTACCGACGCTGACACTGTAGATGTTGTTGAGATGGTTCTTGCTGGTTCAATTAATAAAATGATAGTTAAAGAAATTAATCAAGCTTCGGGTAAAGCTATCGGTATTTGTGGCAAAGATGCCAATTTAATCAGAGCTAAAAAAGCTACTAAAGTTAAAAAAGATCCAAATTCAAACATCGAAAAAATTTTAAATTTAGGTTTTGTTGGCGAACCTTATTATGTAGACCCCGATTTTTTAAGTATTTTTGAAGATTCCGACATAATTCCTGTAATAGCTCCAATCGGCATAGGTGACAATGGCGAAACTTACAACATAAATGCCGACACAGTTGCCGGAGCTGTTGCATCGGCAATTGGCGCGTCAAAACTTATGATGCTATCTGATGTTGATGGTGTAATGCTTCCGAATGGAGAATTGGTTAGCCATCTTAATATTGCAACCGCAAGGCAAATGATTGCTGATGGAGTTATTTCGGGAGGAATGATTCCAAAAGTTGAAACTTGTATTAATGCTTTAGAAAATGGCGTTGGTCATGCCCACATCCTAAATGGCGCTATTGATAATATTTTATTGATGGAAATTTTTACAACAAGTGGGGTTGGAACTATGATTATGTAGGTTGTAAATTTTATAGAATAAGGTCCTTAAAAAAAGAGTTAATAAAATCAACTCTTTTTTATTTGCAGGTTTATAATCCGTAATTTTTTACCAGAATTTCAGCAATTTGAACTGCATTCAATGCTGCTCCTTTTTTTAAATTATCTGCAACAACCCACATCGATAATCCATTTTTAACTGAATAATCTTTACGTATCCTTGAAACAAAAACTGGATCTTTGGCTGAGGCCTCAATTGGGGTTATGAATTTCATTTCGTGAGGATTATCAACTACCAAAACACCGTCGGTATTTTCAAGAGCTTTCCGGGCTTGCTCAACTGAAATTGGTTTTTCAAACTCAATATTAATGGCCTCGGAATGACAATTAAACACCGGAACTCTAACGCAAGTAGCCTCAACCTCAATATTTGAATCAAGAATTTTTTTGGTTTCAACTTTCATTTTCCATTCTTCTTTTGTAACGCCATCATCCATAAAAACATCAATTTGTGGAATAACATTGAAAGCAATTCTTTTGCTAAATTTTTTTGGCTCAAGATTTTGATTTTCGTATATTTTTTTGGTAGAATTATAAAGCTCATCCATAGCTTCTTTGCCCGCTCCAGATACAGCTTGATATGTAGCAACAACAATTCTTTTAATTTTTGCAATTTCATGAAGAGGCTTTAAGGCAACAACCATTTGAATTGTTGAACAGTTTGGGTTGGCAATAATATTGCGTTTTTTAAAATCTGCAATTGCTTCAGGATTAACTTCGGGAACAACCAAAGGAACATCTTTATCCATTCGAAAATGAGAAGTATTATCTATTACTACGCAACCAGCATTTCCAGCTCTTGGAGCATGAATAGCCGAAACTTTTCCACCCGGAGAAAATAATCCAATCGAAGTACCTTTAAAATCATAGCTATCAAGAGATTGAACAATTAAAGTTTTATCTCCGAATGAAATTTTTTTACCAGCAGAATTTTGTGAGGCTAGGGGGATAATTTCGGAGGCGGGGAATTTTCTATCATATAGCAAATTTAATATCTCGCGTCCAACATTTCCAGTAGCGCCAGCAATAGCAATTTTTCTAGTCATAATGTTTAAAATAAATTGAAATTTATAAAAAAGTTTTTGCAAAAAAACTAAACAAAATAATAATAAAACCAAAAAAATAATTTCGCAATTTTATGGTTAAGAAAGTTTTTATGATAGCTGGCGAATCATCTGGTGATATGCTTGGCTCAAAGATGATAAGAGAGTTTATAGAATTATCTCACTCAAATCCAGATTATAAATTTATTTTTAGCGGAGTGGGTGGTCAATTGATGCAAAAACATAAATTTTTATCTATATTTCCTATGGAAGATTTATCCATTATGGGAATCTTTGAAATTCTTCCGCACATTCCAAAACTAATTAATCGAATTAATTTTACTGTTGAAAAAATTATCGAATTTAAACCCGATTACATTATAACAATCGATTCCCCCGATTTTTGTTTTAGAGTTATGAAAAAGCTCAAAAAATTTTCATTTTTTAATGAAGTGAAAAAAATTCACTTGATTGCACCATCAGTCTGGGCATACCGTGAAAGTAGGGCGCAAAAAGTTGCAAAATTATATAATCTTTTATTAGCAATTTTACCTTTTGAACCTCCATATTTTGAAAAATATGGCCTTAAAACCAAGTTTATTGGCCATCCAATAATTGAAGATAATCCATCTCTAGCTGAAAAAGAATCACTAAGATCTGCATTTTTTGAAACTTATCAAATTAAAAAAGATAATAAGATAATCTTATTAACTCCCGGAAGCAGAATTGGAGAAGTAAAAAAAATTTTTCCTGAATTTATCAAAGCAATTAATATGCTAAAAAATAATATTGATAGTTTTGTTGTTGTGATTCCTGTTGTTAAAAAAACTCAAAAAATTATTGAAAAATTATCATCTAATATTCTGGTGCCTTTTAAAATTATTGACTCCTCACAAAAAAGATTAATTTTAGCATCTGCAGATTATGCTATCGCTAAATCAGGAACTAATTCGGTTGAAATATCTCTATACAAAATCCCACAAATTATTACCTATAAAATAAATTTCTTGACGCATCAAATTATTAAGAGAATGGTAAAAATTAAACATGCAAATCTTTTAAACATAATTGCAAAGCGTGAAATAATTCCGGAATTACTTCAAAAAAATTGCAATTCACAAAGAATTTATGATGAAATGTTAAAACTTGTTAATAACGAAAAACTAGCTAAAACTCAAATCGATGAATCTCAAGAATCTCTAAAATCACTTGGGCTTGGAAATATTGATAACCCCATGAAAATTGCAGTTACAGAAATTATTAAATCATGAAATTCATAGCATTAATTTTAGCGATTTATATATATGGATTGAGTTATTCATTTGCTCAAATAATCGATTCATGCTCAAAATCAGGTTCATTAATTGTAGTTGATGAATCATCTCATAAGATTGTTTTTGAAAATAATTCCGATAAACTCGTTTATCCAGCATCCTTGGTTAAATTAATGACCGCCTATTTAACTCTTGAAGCAATTCAAAATAAAAAAATATCATTTGAGAAAAATATAATTTTTTCTCCAAGAGCCGAAGAGATATCCAAGACCAATAAATACAATACTTTAAACATAAAAGTTGGAGATAAAATTTCGGTTGAGAACGCTTTAACTGGTTTAATTGTTAAATCATACAATGAAACTGCTATAGCGCTTGCCGAAACTATTTCTGATAATGAATGGTCTTTTGTTAGGCTCATGAATAAAAAAACACTCGAACTTGGAATGATTAATACATCATTTAGAAATGCATCTGGACTTCATGAAGAGGGTCAATATACAACCGCCTCAGATCTTGCCAGACTTGCCTTAAGATTAAAAATTGATTTTCCGTCTTATTATGGCTTGTTTTCTGAGAGAGAATTTTCTTACAAAAACATTTCCCACAATTCAAATAATCGGTTTCTACTAGAATATGAAGGAGCG
>VGDJ01000037.1 GCA_016869775.1 Alphaproteobacteria bacterium | reverse complement strand
AAAATAGGTATCTCCCGAATGTCTTTTTTGGGAGCCATGGGCATCTCTCGATAAAATATAAGCCTTTTGTATTAGATTGAAGTTTGCAGAAGGGTTGTAGCTTTTGACTTTATTGATTAATTCAGAGGAGCTTAGCATGTTAAAGAATTAATCGAGTTGAATATTGAACTACGACTAGTCGTTTACTTCGATATTTTCAGAAACAAAAGTATCGTCTTTAAGTACTAGGTTTGGTTCAGATTCTTCGCTGATTGCCTCGACTATATTTTCGTCAGTGTTTTTTGGAATTTCGTTCAGATTCCGATTTTTAATGGAGTTTATAATATTTTCACGAACTAAATTAACATCAACTACCTCATTAGCAATCTCACGAAGCGCTATAACAGATGGCTTTTCTTTGCGATCAAGGGCAGTATTTGAACCAGATAAAATTGCTTTGGCTCGGTTGCTGGCAACCAAACATAATTCGAAGCGATTTGGAACTACTTTTACACAATCTTCAACAGTGATTCTAGCCATTTTTATGATTTAATTTAGTTTTACGAAGAAAAATTTGAGTATGGTAAATTTTAAAATTTAAAAATTGAAGTGCGGATTTTAAACACAAAGTTTTTTTGATGCAACAAGTATTATTAAGCCATTCTAAGGGCTTGCTAGGGCATTTTTTCTCAAACATTTAGTGAATAATTTTTGATAAATAATTCTTTGCTATTGCAATTGCGCGCTCGTCAATCGTGTGATCAAGCTTGGGAATAGCGTGAGCTTCAAAATCGACACCGTGTTTATTAAGAATTCTTTGCGCTTCATTGAAACATTCAAAAGGCAAAACTGAATCAATGGTGCCATGAATTAAGCAGATTGGAGATTTTGAAATAATTTTATCACCAACTAAATTTGGCTCAACAATTTTGCCAGAAAAACTTATTACTCCGGCAATTTTATTGGTCATGATTAAACTTTGATACATAGCCATCATACTACCTTGAGAAAAACCAACTAAAATAAGTTTGTCTGGCGTTAGTTGAAATCTATTCAATTGCTGATTTATAAAACTTAACAATATTTGATTTGATTTTCTAATGTTTGGAGCCAGCTTTTCCAAAACTTTTCTTTCAACACCCGAATACAATGAAAACCACTGATAACAATTTGGAAACCCACCTTCCCATGGCTCAATAGCATTGGGTGCAATAAAATATGCATCCGGAATTATCGATTGAAATTCAAAAGCTAAATCAATAAGATTTTCTGCATTAGCTCCATAACCATGCAATAAAATTACCAAATATTTTGGTTTTTCAACACCATGTTCACAAGTTGATAATTCTACCATAAATTAATTTAATGTTGACGCTTGAAAATATTAGTTTTGAAAGAAACTATAAAACAATTTTTAAAAATTTATCATTTTCACTTAGTATTTCCAGCGCATTAATTGTTGCCGGAAAAAACGGTTGCGGAAAATCATCTCTCTTAAAACTAATTGCAGGAATTTATGAAATCAACCAAGGTAAAATTTTATGGGGCAACGAAAATATCAAGAATTTTCGTAACGATTTTAATGGCGATCTTCAATATTTAGGTCACAAAAATTTTCTTAAGCCAGAATTATCTATTTTTGAAAATCTCAAATTTTATTCTCAAATTCATGGAACCGAACTAACACTAAATTCAGCACTTGAATTTTTTGAACTGGCCGAAAAACGTCATCAACTTGTAAAAAATTTATCAGCCGGAGTTCAACAACGCATAATGCTGGCCAAGCTATTGGCCTGCCCTGCTACAATTTGGCTTCTCGATGAACCATCAAATAATCTTGATAAAGAATGGCGCAATAAATTACACGATTTAATCAAAAATAGAATTAAGGATAAAGGCCTGATAATCATGGCTACTCACGATGAAGAATTTTTTGATTTAGGTCCAAAACTATATTTAGAAGATTATTGTTAAAAAGTTATAACCGGTAGGTTATCGGGGTTTTTGTAAATAATTTTAATACACTCATCTTTAAAATATAAGATCACAAAACATTAATAATCTTATCAATCATTACGTCTCCAAGTTCATCAAGGCTCTTAATAGTTATTGAATTTTTATAAAAATCGTCCGTAGCATGGCCAATCCCCACGCCAATAATTTCAATCTTTCCCTGCTTTTCAATTATATTTATTACATGCCTCAAATGTTGAGTTAAAATATCGGAATCATTAGCTGAAGCAGTAGAATCATCAACCGGAGTGCCATCAGAAATCACCATCAAAATCTTTCTTTTTTGAGTTTGTTGCATCAAGCGTGAACGAGCAAATAAGAGCGCTTCGCCATCAATATTTTCTTTGAGAATCCCCTCTTTTAACATCAAACCCAAATTCACTTTGGCTTTTTTGAAACTTTGGTTAAAGCTTTTATATATAATATGGCGAAGCTCATTCAATCGGCCAGGATTTTTTTTACGACCCGCCATTTCCCATAATTTTCTGACCCTTCCACCTCTCCAATCTGAAGTAGTAAAACCGATTATCTCGGTTTTTATAGAAAATTTTTCAAGAATTTCGGCAATAATTTGACAAGCTAAAGTGCTCATCACAATAGGATTTCCCCGCATTGAACCCGAGTTATCGAGCAAAATTGTAAGCGCGGTGTCATTATATTCATGATTGCGGATGTTGATCCAAATATCTTCAATCATTGGCGAAATCACGAGATCGGCATATCTTTTGCGGTTAAGAACCCCATAGCTTGCATCAATATCAAAATAATTATTTTTCTTGGATAATAATTTTCGTTTGAGCCTAAGACTAATTTTTTTTGATATTGAATTTAATTTCGAAATTTTTAAATCAAGTTGCTTCCGAAGGGCCTCTAGCTCAGATTTGCTAATAAAATTTTTGGGATAAATGATTTCATCAAATTGGCTACTGTAAATTTGATATGAATTAACAAACTCAATTTTGCTTTTATCCTCACTTTCATCATTAATTTTTGAAGAAGATAGATTTAATTGATCAAGATTTTCGACTTCAATACCCCGCTCTTTAGAAATATCTTGAGACTGAGCTTGAGTTTCTTCGGCCTCTTGATTTAAAACTAATTGCTCATGCTCAGTAGTTTCAGCACCAAAATTTTGCTCATCTGGAGATTTTTTATCGTCATCAAGCTGACGACTATTTGCAGAATTTGTATTTGAATTCTGATCATCAAATAATAGTTCATCAATTATTGATTTTACAAGATTCGAAAATGTTTTTTGATCATCGAGGTGATCCACCAAATTTAAAATATTTTGGTAAATTTTTTGGTTTAAATTATTAGCTAAACAATCAATAAAAATTTTGGTTTGAGGTAAAATTTGTTGTCGATAAATTTCGCCAATCAATATTAAATCAAGATTTGAAGAAGAAACCGAAGAAATATCTTGTTCGATTTTATTCAATAAATTAAGCGCTATTCCAAGATAAAAATTTTTAACAATGCACAATAATCTAGCCTTCTCAAAATCATCAAAAATTTTTAGCGGATCAATTTTAAAATTATTGTGAGAATTTATTTGTTGACGTAATTCATGATGAATTTGCGGATTATGAAATAACCGATAACAAAGGCTCAAATCAATTGAAGGGCGCATTTTTAGCAAAATCAAATTTTCGCTAAAGTTATTTTCATCAATTTTAGGCTTAAAACCTTTAAGCTGAAGACTCTGACTGTTTGATGAAATTTCTAAATCAACGATGTTTTGATTCCAAATAAAATAATTATTTATCAAATTATCATCAAAATTGATTACAGAATTTTGGCTTTGGGCAAGATTTTTGTATGTCGAATTTAAATCTTCTTTTAATTTTGCAAAGTTTTTATGAGGAGTTGTCAATTTTATAATTTGTTAAAATTCTCAAATAATCTTTTGGCACTCAAATAACCAGCTTCAACTCGGCCATGAATAAACCAATCACCGCAAGCCCCTATTTGCATTTTTGGGTCTAAAAAATAACTACTAGAATTTTCTTGTTTAGCAATATTTGCAAAACGCCATCTATGAATATCACAATGAAGAATTTTAGGTAGCTTTTGGTCAATAATTTTAATAAATTCATCAAGTAAATCCTGTTTAATCAATTCAATATCGCCTTCAATATTATGGTCAGCCCAGTTGTTTCTGGCAAGAATTGTGTATGAAGCAAAGTTGGGGCGATCGGGCTTTGAACTTTCTGAACTAATCCATGAAATAATTGAGTTTTTAACTAATCCAAAATCAAAAGGTAACTCAAGTTTGCGCTCCAAGCCTAACATTAAAGAGAAACAACCTAACATTTTAATATTTTTAATTTTATTGTAAAAACTACACTCTTCAGGAGCTAAATCAAATAGCTGGGGAGATGGAATTGCAAAAAAAACCCAATCAAATTCCCCTAAAAAATTTTCATGATCATCAAATAATTGCCACAAGTGATCATTTTTTTTGATTTTTGCGACCCTAATTTGCAACGACACATCTAAATCTTTTGCCAATTCTTTACAAAAACTATTCATTTTTGGCACTGGAACAAAATGATTTTTTTCGAAATTCCAAGGTCTTTGGTATGAAATTTTGTAATTATCAATTTCAGCAAAGTTTCCACACCAAGATTTGATAAGTCCTTTATCAATGTATGGTTCAAGAAATTTTTTAAAATCAGGATTTTTAGCAATAAAAAATTGTGCTCCGAAGTCAAAATTAAAGTTATCTTTGGTTCTGCTAGACATTCTGCCGCCAACTCCACGGGCTTTCTCAAAAATTTTAACTTCAGCAAAATTTTTAAGCATATTCGATAAAATTATTCCCGAAAATCCAGCTCCTATCACCGCAATTTTATTCTTCATTTTATTTAAACTAATTTTAGTTATTTAATTCTTTTTCAACTGATTCGATGATTTTGTCGCTCATTGGTTCTGTGCTTGAAATAAAATAATCAATTATCTTACCTTGGCGATTAATTAAATATTTATGAAAATTCCATTTTGGACTCGCAATTAATCCTAATTGCTGTTTAGCATATTTATAAAAAGGGTGAGCATTTTTGCCAATAACCGATTCTTTTTGGGTCATCAAAAAATTTACGCCATAATTAAATTTACAAAAACTAACTATTTCAGAATTAAATTGGAATTCTTGCCCACCAAAATCAGCGCTTGGAACTCCAATTATAATCAATCCTCGATCGTAATATTTTTTATGAAGTTTTTCGAGACCTTCATATTGCTTGGTAAATCCACATTTCGAAGCCGTATTAACTATTAAAATAACTTTGTTTTTAAACTCCGCTAAATCAAAAGGTGTTTGTTCGATTAATTTGATAAATTTAAAATTGTAAACATTTTCAATTGGTTTTGAAGCCTCAGAACTAGAGAGCAATTGATCGTTTTTAGTTTTAATTTTATTAGTATTTTGATCGCCAGAAGGGTTGCTAGAAAATGATTTTGAAAATCCGGATGTTGATTGAAAAAAATTAGAAAAAAAACCCATAAAAAAAAGTAAAAAATAAATTTTAATAATAGATATTTTGTAGAAATTGATTCTCATAATAGGTGCTTCAAACGTTGATTGTTGTGGCATTATATGAATAACAAAAAAACAATTTCAACAAATTTATTTTTAGTAAAAAAATTTTATGAATTTTTAAAATTAGAGTGGATCATAAAATTTTTGATTAGGCGCAAAAACTTTTAAATAACCCTAGTTATTGCTAATTGCTATCAAAATCTGAGAGGCTAAAATTATAATCATCAAGCTAGACAAAAACCAAAGATATATTTTGTTTATCATAAATTTATTTTTTATTCATTTTTTTATTAGTTATGAGAAAAGCATTAAGTTTATTAAAAAATAAATGGCAATTTTTTTTATGCCTAAGTTCAATTGGTGCTATTATTTTGCATTATTTATGGAAAATTTGGTTCGCTTCAAATCATAATTTTTTTCTTTACATAGTCATAATTTTGGGAGGCATTCCTCTTTTATTTCAAATTTTAGCAAAAATCTTAAAAGGTAATATTGGCGCTGATCTGATTGCATTTATTGCTCTGATCTTAGCAATTTTTTTACAAGAAAATATCACCGCTGTGCTAATAATTTTAATGCTTGCCAGCGGTCAAGCGCTCGATGAATTTGCTTCACATCGCGCGTCATTTGTTCTAGAAGCTCTTGCCCAGAGAATGCCCTCCTCGGCACATCTTAAGAAAGATAATAATTTTTTAGATATAAATATTTCTGATATTAAAATCGGCGATTTAATCGCGGTATTTCCGCATGAAATTTGCCCCGTTGATGGGGAAATAGTTCAAGGCAATGGTACCATGGATGAATCATATCTTACCGGCGAACCCTACAAAATTTCTAAAACTATTGGGTCTAAAGTTTTATCAGGGGCAATTAATGGTGATTCTCTTTTTGTAATTAAAGCCGATAAACTTCCTGCCGATTCTCGTTATGGCAAAATCATCAAAGTTATGGAAGAAGCCAAGGAACAAAAACCAGAAATTCGCAAAATTGCCGACAAAATTGGGGCAATTTTTGTACCCATAACTCTTGTAGTGGCATTTAGTTCATATTTTTTCACTGGCAGTTTGGTAAATTTTTTAGCGGTATTAACAATTGCAACTCCATGCCCCTTAATTATTGCCGTACCAATTGCAATTATTAGCGCCATCTCAATCTCCGCTCGCCAAGGTATAATCATCAAAGACGCCAGAATTCTTGAAAAATTATCAACTTGCACCACTGCAATTTTTGATAAAACCGGCACTTTAACTTATGGCGAACCCATGCTTTCAGAAGTTTTGGTCTTTGATAATTATTCAGCCGATGAAATTATTCAAAAAACCGCTAGTCTCGAGAGATATTCAAGGCACCCATTGGCGCATGCAGTTTTAAACGAAGCAAAAAAACGTAATTTAATTTTGCTTGATGCTCAAAATATCAGTGAAAAAGCTGGTTTTGGCATGATTGGCAATATCAATGACAACGAAATTATTATTACTAATCGTGATAAAATTAATAATTTTATTAGTCCTTTAAAGCCAGTACCAGACTACATTGAAGGCATGGAATGTATAATTGTAATTAATCAAAAAGTTGTTGGATTATTAAAATTTCGCGACGAAGAGCGTCAAGAAAGTCATTCTTTTGTATCGCACTTAACTCCCAATCATAATTTTAAAAAAATTATTCTTTTATCTGGTGACAAAGCTAGCGAAGCTAATTTCTTAGCCAATCGCCTTGGCATTGAAACGGTCTATAGTTCGCAAAGTCCCGAACAAAAACTTGAAATTGTCAAAAACGAAACCCGATTAGCAACCACCCTATTTATGGCGATGGCATTAATGATGCACCTGCTCTTATGCTTGCCAGCGTTGGTATCGCGTTTGGTAAAAATAACAATATTACCTCAGAATCTTCTGGCGCAGTAATTTTGGAAAACAATTTATTAAAAGTTGACGAACTTCTTCACATCAGCATTTTTACACGCAAAATAATTATGCAAAGCGCGGTTGGCGGAATGATTTTAAGTATTATTGGTATGATTTTTGCCAGTATGGGATATATCAGCCCTTCACAAGGTGCAATTTTTCAGCAAATAATAGATATTTTGGCAATTTTGAATAGTTTGCGATTAACAATTTCAAAGGAAATTTTTTCGGATATGAAATAAACCCAAAGGATAAAATTTATCTTTAATTATTATCTCAACAAAAAATTAAAAATTTATAACGAAAATTTCTAAATCACCAAAAAATTCAATAGATTAGCTTTTATTTCGCCTAAAATAGATACAATTCCGAGTTCCGGCTCGCGCCCTCCTCACCGAAATGATTGCCATTATGCATTTAGTTGAGCAAATATATTTGGCAAAGGGTGTAAATTACAATTTTGCATTGCCAATTCTGAGGCGTAAAGCGTTTAGCTTAATGAAACCTTGCGCATCTTTTTGGTCATAAACCGAATCTTCTTCAAAAGTTACATGCGACATCGAATATAGACTTTTGTTAGATTCGCGACCCATCACAAACACATTACCCTTATAAAGTTTTAAACGCACTTTACCCTCAACATGCTCTTGGCTTTTGTCGATAAGCGCTTGAAGCATCAATCGTTCAGGTGCAAACCAAAAACCATAATAAATCAAACTCGCATATTTTGGCATCAACTCGTCTTTAAGATGACAAGCTTCGCGATCTAAAGTTATCGATTCAATCGCTCGATGCGCAACCAACAAAATTGTACCTCCCGGAGTTTCATAAACCCCACGAGACTTCATACCTACAAAGCGATTTTCAACCAAATCAAGTCGACCAATACCATTTTTACCTCCAAGCTCATTAAGTCTAGTTAAAATTTGCGCCGGCGACATTTTGACGCCATCAATGGCGATTGGATCACCTTTTAAGAATTCAATTTCAACAAAAGTTGGAGCATTTGGCGCATCTTCGGGGCTAACTGTGCGCTGATAAACATATTCTGGAGCTGGTTGTGATGGGTCTTCAAGTACTTTTCCTTCGCTCGAAGTATGAAGTAAGTTTGCATCAACCGAATATGGCGCCTCGCCACGCTTATCTTTAGCTACCGGAATTTGGTTTTTTTCAGCATAATCAATTAACTTGGTGCGCGAAGTTAAATCCCATTCACGCCAAGGGGCGATAATTTTAATATCGGGTTTATTAGCATAATAACTAAGCTCGAAACGAACCTGATCATTACCCTTGCCAGTCGCACCATGAGCAACCGCATCGGCGCCGACTTGTTTGGCAATTTCGATTTGTCGCTTGGCAATTAAAGGACGAGCTATCGAAGTACCGAGTAAATAAACTCCCTCATACAAAGCATTAGCGCGAAACATTGGAAATACATAATCGGCAACAAATTCTTCTCGTAAATCTTCGATGAAAATTTCTTTGACACCAAGCATTTGGGCTTTTTTGCGTGCCGGTTCAAGCTCTTCACCCTGCCCTAAATCAGCCGTAAAAGTAACTACTTCGCATCCATAATTTTCTTGCAACCATTTTAAAATAACCGAGGTATCAAGACCACCAGAGTAAGCCAAAACGACTTTTTTAATATTTGCCATAAAAATTTATTTTGCGTTAAAAGTTCTAAGAAAATTTTGAGTGGGAAATTTAAAATATGATAAAAAACGACGCGTCATCATAAAAATTCTTTTTAAAGAAACAAGTGAGCATTGAAAGGTTTTAAGGGCAAATTTAAGAGATATTTTACAAATTTATTAAATTTATTTGAACGCCATGGGAGCGTTTAAATAAATTGGAGTATTGAAGGTTGGATTGTTGGCAATGTAGAGAGAATGAATATTTTTTAAATCATTATCCTCTAAAATACCGTCAGGATTTTTGTTTAATTTGCTAACAAATTTTGCTTCCAATTCACGAGTAAATATTGCCGAATTTTTTCGATAATTCATTTCTTTGGCAAGCTCTGGATTATATTTTTCTAATAAAGAATTGAGATTATATTTCTTAAAATCTAATAAATTATTATCACCAAATAGCATTTTAGCCAATATTATGGCGACATCAAAAATATATTTATCAATAAAAGCCAAAGTTATTTTTTGTCTTTGGGCAAGATTTAATGATTTATCATTTTCTAAATTT
>VGDJ01000036.1 GCA_016869775.1 Alphaproteobacteria bacterium | reverse complement strand
CAAACTAGTCAAGACGACTTAACTGATACTAGTTCAGGAGGCGGTGGATCAGGAAATACTTCTTCTAGTAATGATCCTTCTTCAACTCAAGCAGGTTCTAACACTAGTCAAGCCGGCTCAGGGGCTGTAATAATTTCTGCGCAACCTCCTGCTCCTGTTTTAACAGGTTCTGGTTCTGTAACAGTAAGTTCTGAACTTGTATACAACAAAACCCCAAGAGCGGGAAGATAGGACCCCAAGAAGATTAATCAATTAACTCACCTAAAACATGAAATAATATTTATTTTATTCTACCGTGACAGATTTGGCAAGATTGCGAGGCTGATCAACATCATGACCCTTAAACAAAGCGACAAAATACGCCAATAATTGCAAAGGAATTATTGGTATAATAGCTTCTTGAATTACGCCCTCAATTTCAGGAATTTCAATTTGATTGCGCGCCATTTTGGCAAATGATTCAATTCCTTTTTTATCACTTATAAACAAAATTTTTCCCCCTCTCGCGTTAACCTCTTGCGCGTTTGAAAGAGTTTTTTCAAAAATCTCGTTATCATTATTGCGCACCGCAATCACTACAACCGGCATTTTTTTGTCAATTACGGCAATTGTGCCATGCTTTAATTCTCCAGCCTGAATAGCTTGAGCGTTAATATAAGTGAGTTCACGAAATTTAAGGGCCGATTCAAAAGCCGTTATTGATGAAATTGAACGACCAATATAAAGAATTTGCTTAGAATTAGTAAGTTTCGACGCAATTTTTTTAAGATGACGAATTGATTCATCTTCAAAGATTTGGCTCATTTTGTTAGCACTTTTAGCTAACTCTTGCAGATATTGAGCTTGGTTTTGCTCAGAAATGCTGTTGTTAATTTTACCCAAATAAATCGCCAAAATAGCCAAAACTGCAACTTGCGCAGTATAGGCCTTTGTTGAAGCAACTCCAATTTCTGGCCCAGCTAGAGTTCTAATAACAGAATCGGATAATTGCGCCATAGTGCTATGAGGCACATTAACGATTGATAATATTTTTTGATGATGTTGCTTGGCATGCTTGAGGCTGGCAAGAGTATCAGCGGTTTCACCCGATTGCGATATAAATATCATCAAATTTCCATCACTAAAAGGTTTTTTTCGATAACGAAACTCCGATGCAATATCAACCTCAACCTCAATATTGGCAATTTGTTCAAATAAATATTTAGCCACCATTCCAGCATAATATGAAGTTCCACAAGCAACGATGGTAATTTTTTTGACTTCACTAATATCAAAAGAAAAATTTGGTAAATGAATTTTGTTTTGCGCTAAATCAACATAAGATTGGAGAGTTTCTTCAAGAACTTTGGGCTGTTCATAAATCTCTTTGAGCATGAAATGTTCAAAACCATTTTTGGTTACTTGGTTTTTTTGCGATTCAAGAATTTTAGGGATTTTTTTAACCTCATTGCCATTTTTATCATAAATTTCGATACGATTTTTATATATTAAACCGAATTCATCGTCATCTAGAAATATAATTTGATTGGTAAAATCCGCCAAACCATAAAAATCGGAAGCAACATAATTTTCGTGCTCACCAATGCCAATAACAATTGGCGAACCTTTTTTGGCAACGGCGATAACTTCTTCATGATTTTTAAACATCACCGCGATTCCGAAGGTCCCATGAATTTGAGACGAAGCTTTAATTAGTGAACGAATTATATCATTTTCTTGCGCATAATAATATTCAATTAAATGAGGTAAAACCTCAGTATCGGTTTGACTAACAAATTTAGAGCCAAACTTTGAAAGCTTATTTTTTAAATCTTGATAGTTTTCGATAATGCCATTGTGAACAACGCAAACCTGAGAAGAAGCATGAGGGTGAGCATTTTCACGACTTGGAATTCCATGAGTTGCCCAACGAGTATGTCCAATTCCAGTGTTGGAATTAATTTTTCTTTTTTTGAGGGCGTTTTCGAGGCGAATTATTTTACCTTCCTCTTTAATAATGGTAAATTTTTTATCTTCGTAAAAAGCAATTCCGGCTGAATCGTAACCTCGATATTCAAGTTTTTTTAAACCCGAAATAATAATTTCTGAAACCCTATTTGAACCAACGGCACCAATTATTCCACACATTTGATATTAATTAAGTTATTAAAATGATTAAAATATTTGAATCATGTATGAGCTAGAGTATCAACGCTTTTAGCAAAGTAAATTGTAATTTTTTGTAAAATCTAGTAATAAATTTAAACATCTTTCCAATTTCACTCCTAAAAAATTTAAATAATGAGTCCTGAACCGCTCCAGAGCATTATTTACTTGAGAAAAAAATATGATTTTGTAAATATAAAAAAATTTTAACGTCAACAATTCTCTCACAGAATTATAAGGCTTTTGACACAAATAATCACAATCTAAATGTTATTTTTTAGAAAAATTAACAAACCTAAAACATTAATTTTGTTATGGCTCGCTTTTAGTTTGGGGATTTACACAACATCAATTGCAGAATCATTTTGCGCTAACAAGCAGAATTCTATCGCCTCAAACTTTAGCGAAGTTTCAAATATTGAATTTACCAAAGAACAAAAATTATCAATAAAACTAAATCAGAAAGCCGATTATAAAATATTCACCTTGTCGAATCCGAATCGGATCGCAATTGAAATCAAAAACACTAAAATCTCTGATAAATTAACAACACAAAAACCTGATTATGTTTCAAAAATAACTTTTGATAAGAATAGTGACAAATCAACAATATATATATTTTTTAACGAAAAATTTATCACAAAAAATACTTTTTTTGATGCCAAGCAAAATTTAATTACAACCGAATTAACCCCAAAAAACCCAAAAATTATTATAGATTCGAACGAGCCAAATCAATCTTATATTGGCTCTAAGCCAAAAAACTCAATTATTGCGGAGTCGACAAAAACTCTACAAACAACTTCAAACAAAAATTTTAAAAAAATTGAAGATATACTCGATAAAATTCCGTCAGATGAAGATAAAGAAGATAAAAATGAAGATAATTTTGATACTAAAAATGAAAAAACTTATGATTCAAAAAAAACCCCTGATGATCAGAATCGCCAAAACCAAGCATTTGATAATAAAGATTTGGTCGTTAAAAAAACTCACAATTCGGTTGTTAAATACAAAATCCGCCAACCCAATGATAATAAAAACAATTCTCTTGCCAAAATCAATCTTAAAAATATCAACTCAAATTCTGAAACCTTAATAACTCAAATTCCTAAGAGACCCGTTATTGTTATCGATGCCGGTCATGGCGGTAAAGACCCAGGAACTATTGGTCTGTTTGCTCGAACAAAAGAAAAGAACATTACTTTATCATATGCCAAGGAGCTTGCTAAAAATCTTGCCAAGGAAAAAAAATATAAAATTTATCTTACGCGCGATGACGATTTTTTTATACCACTCGATAAAAGAGTGGCAAAGTCGCGCAAGAAAAAAGCTGATCTATTTATTTCGCTTCATGCTAATTCAATTGTCGATAAAAATGTATCGGGCTTTTCAATTTACACTCTTTCCGAAACTTCTTCAGACAAACAAGCTGAGCTCTTAGCGCAAAAAGAAAATCAGGCCGATATAATTAACGGCATCGACTTTTCTGGGGCTAGCAAGGATATTATGAAAACCCTAATTGACTTATCTCAACGCGAATCAAAAAATAGTTCAGCGCGATTAGCCAAATTTATTATTAAGGAAGTTAAAAAAGCGGATATTGAAATTTTACAAAATACTCATCGTTTTGCCGGTTTTATGGTTTTAACCGCACCTGATATGGCTTCGGTTTTAATTGAATTAGGTTATTTATCTAATAAAACCGAGGAAAAAATGTTAAATAGCTTAAGTTATCGACGACTAGTTGCCAAAACTTTAGCATCAGCAATTGACCAATATTTTAATAACTACAAATAAAATTATGAGCGAAAATAAAACTCCGAAATCACAAAAAAATAGCGACGATAATCAAGATGATTATTTTGCTATTGATATATTTAACCAAAATACACAAAACGATGATGTCGATATATTCGGCAATAAAATTAAACAAAATGTCGAATATGGTACCCAAACTTCAAGTAGTCCAGTTGTCGATATTTTTGGCAATAATATCTCTCAAGATGTTCAATTTGGCGTCCAAAGATCTTTTGGCGAAGATATAAGTCCATCAATCAAAGACATGATTAACAAGCTAGAGTTGGCGGTTAAATCTAACAAATTTGATGAGGAAACCGTAAATCTCTTCCAACAAATTTCTAGCCTTGTTACGCTCGATAGAATTTCACAAATCAGTCCAATTTTAAACGCCCCTACTCTAACCTCAATCCGCGATAAATCTTCGACTTATATTCAACAACAAAATAATTTACAAAATTCAATTCAACCTAATAATTCCGACAAAATCACAAACGATAAACATCAAATTTTATCGGCACAAGAAATCAAAACAATGCAATGTGAATTTCTAGAATCACGAAACGATTATCAAAAAAACATCGAAAATATTAACCAAATCAACTCTGAACAGCTTAATAAAGATTCAAAAAATCATAATTTTTAAAAATATTTTTAGGTTTTAAAACTAGATTTTTATAAAATAATCGAAAAAATGCCCCAGTCTTTTGAAACCATCGCAAAATTAATAAATTCCAATCTATGAAAAAAACTATCAGCATTCTATTTGCCGGACTCATATTTATGGGCGTATTGGGCGTTAGTTTTGCGTTTATTATTTTTAAACAATTTAGCGAAAATCTGCCAGATTATGAACAGCTCAAAAATTATAATCCAATGATAACAACTCGTCTTTACGCTTCTGACGGGTCCTTGATCAGTGAATTCTCTAAAGAAAAAAGAATATTTGTTCCCATCGATTCAATTCCAAAAAATTTAATCAATGCTTTTTTGGCCGCCGAAGATGCCAATTTTTATAAACATTCTGGGATTGATTTATTTGCAATATTTCGCACCTCCGTCACCAACACTTTTGGCGCCATAAGTGGAGAAGGTGGAATGGGAGGCGCTTCAACAATCACTCAACAAGTTGTTAAAAATTTTCTTTTATCTCGCGAAAGAACTTTTCAGCGCAAAATTAAAGAAGCAATTTTGGCTTATCGCATGTCAAAAACTTTTCCGAAGGAACGTATTTTAGAATTATATTTGAATCAAATTTATCTGGGCTCAGGGGCTTATGGAGTGGCCGCCGCTGCCCAAGTATATTTTGATAAATCTATTGATGAACTTACGCTCGAAGAAGTCGCTCTTTTGGCAACTCTTCCCAAAGCTCCATCGAAACTTGATCCACGCAAAAATATTCAAAAAGCCAAAGACCGACGCAACTGGGTTATTGATCGCATGATTGCTGAAAATTTTATTGAAGAAAAAATTGGCAAAATTGCCATGGAACAGCCGATTATTCTGAAAACCCGCGTCGATCAAGATTCGATTCGAGCGAGTTTTTTTTCTGATACTGTCAAAAAAGAACTCACCAATCTTTATGGATCGGATAATGTTTTTGAAAATGGCATAGTTGTTCGTACTACCCTTGATCCAAAAATTCAAAATATTGGTATCAATGCTTTGGAAAAAGGTATTGAAGATTATGATAAAAAACATGGCTATCGAGGCGCTCTTGGTCAAGTAGACATTACAGGTAAATGGCAAGAGCAACTCGAAAAATTTGATGTTAAAAAACTTTATAAAGAATCTTGGCTAAAAGCGGTAGTTTTATCTGTATCGAAAGATTTGGCTTCAATTGGTATCGAAAATGGCGAAATCGGATCAATTGAATTCGCTTCGGTTAAGTGGGCAAAAAAATATAAAACTATTGATTCTCGAGGGCCAGCACCCAAAAAGATCAACGATGTTATGAATGTTGGTGATGTGATTTTGGTTGAAAAATCGGCCAAAGAAGGAATCTTCAATCTCCGACAAATTCCTGAAGTTAATGGCGGTTTTGTTGCTCTTGATCCTCATACCGGAAGAGTTATCGCTATGTCTGGTGGATATGTTGATCAACCCAACCAATTTAATCGCTCAACTCAAGCTCTTCGTCAACCCGGATCAACCATGAAAACTTTTGGTTATATTGCGGCACTTGAAAATGGCTTCACTCCTGCATCAGTTGTGATGGACGAAGAAATATCTTTAAACCAAGGAATTGGTTTACCACCCTATCGACCTTCAAATTATTCTGGAGAATTTTATGGATTAACCACACTTAGAACAGGTTTGGAACAATCTCGAAACGTTACCACAGTTCGAATGGCAGATATGGTTGGGCTTGATAAAGTCGTCGAAGTTGTCAAAAGATTTGGCGTCAATGATAATCCAAAACAGATTTATTCATTAGTTCTTGGTTCGACCGAAACAACCGTTATGAGACTTGCAACCGCTTACGGGATGATGGTTAATGGTGGCAAAAAAATTACTCCATCAATGATTGAAAAAATTCAAGATCGAGATGGAAAAACCATATACAAACGCGACAAAAGAACATGTAATAATTGCTTTATAAATAACCTCAACGACTATATCGAAAAAGCCCCCGAACAACTTCCTACACCTATTCTTGCTGATGATCGCGAAACAGTTACCGATAGCGCAACCGCTTACCAGATTACTTCTATGCTTCAGGGCGTTGTTGATAGAGGAACTGCCGGTCGCGCAAAATCAATTGGGAAAATTATAGGCGGTAAAACTGGCACCACCAACAACTCTTTTGACTCGTGGTTTGTTGGCTTCTCTCCCGATTTAGTAATGGCGGTTTACGTTGGTTTTGATACACCAAAATCTCTTGGAAATGAAGAAACTGGCGCTTCAGTTGCCTTACCAGTTTTTATCGACTTTATGAAAGAGGCTATGCAAGATAAGCCTTCGATTCCATTCAGAGTCCCAAATACCGTAAAACTAGTTAAAATCGATAGAACAACAGGTAAATATCCAACTCCATCAACTCCTAAGGAAAAAATCTTTTTTGAAGCACTAAAAGTTGAAGACAATCTTGAAGAAACTCAATCAGATAGCTCTTCTTCAGACTCTTCAGATAAAGATAGCAGTTCCCAAGAGTTCAAAAATAATCTCGACGAAAATCAACCATCAGGCATTTATTAATGGACTACATTATAATTCTTAATATCGCATTAGGACTTTCTATGACTCTGAGTTTGTTGAGGTTTTTTCACTCCAACAACTCTTATGAAAAAATAATGTGTTTTTATTTAATGTTTACCCAATTTATTTTGCTTTTTTTAACAATTTCAAAAGCTCAATTTAGCGAAATATTTGATATAATTATAATCTTATTTTTACTCAAATTGGTGGCTGTTTTATTTCTATTGTTTAACCGCAAAAAAATATGATTGAGTTGGTTATTGTAATTCTAATTTGCTTATCATCACTTCTTATTATCATTGCCACTTGCGCCCTACTCAGAAGCAACGATATATATACAATGGGACATATAATAATGATATTTAACTGCTACTTAGTTCCATTAATTTTGCTTGCAATTGAGGTTCGTAATTTTTCAGTAATGTCAATTTTAAAAATTGTTACCATCGGAATTTTAAATATCGTAATTTCCAACATAATTTGCCACTTAGTTTTAAAAAGAGCGATGATTAACAAAATTTACCCAGATGCCGAAATTATCGATAAGAATTAATGCTTTTTTGTCGATAAATCGAATTAAAGTGATGGTGGCTTAGATGATGTTTTATGTTAAAACTGCTATTTCAACGCAATATTTTTTGGCAAAACTAGGCCAAAAATAATAATTTTGAGATGAGAATTTTCGGAAAAATTGATTAAAAACTTAGTTAAGCAATTTTTGATAAACTTCTAAAGTTTTTTGACACATCAAATCATTTGAAAAGTTTTCTTCGATATTTTTACGACCTGCCATACCCATTTTGTCAGCCTGTTCTTTTGGCATTTCTAAAACTAAATCAATAACATTTGCTAAAGCATTAACATCATGAGGCTCAACAAGGTAACCAGTTTCTTTATCAATTATCGTTTCGAGAGCACCGCCAATTTTAGTAGCAATAATTATTTTAGATGAAGATTGTGCTTCGATAGCAATTCTTCCAAAAGCTTCGGGGCGAAGGCTTGGAGCAACAACAAAATGCGATAAATAATAGGCAGATTGCATATCTCGACAAGGTCCAACAATACGAATTTTTCCAGCTAAATTTTCGCGAACAATTTTTTGTTCAAGCTTTTTGCGAAATTTTTTATGACCATGATCGGAGCCAACCATCACACAAAAAAAATCATTTTTAACTTTAGCTAAAGCATCAATTAAAAATTCATGGCCCTTCCATGATGTAAATCTTGCGGGCATAAGGATAATTTTTTTGTCTTCGGGTAAGTTCCAATTTTTGACAAGGTCAATTACTCGATTTTTAGAAATTTTTTCACAATTAAAATATTTTAGATCAACCCCACGCTGAATAACATCAAGCTTGCTTTCAAAATCATCTTTATAATATTTGAGTAAATAATTTTTTATATAATTTGAAACGACTATGATTTGATCAGCTTTCAACATCATAGCATTGTATAATTTTTTTAACGGAAAAACTTGCCAAAACAAAAAATTTAATGAATAAGTGCCGTGAATTGTTGAAACAAGTTTGGTTTTAGTATTTTTACAAGCAAAATATGCGCTCCACATTGGCGCTCTTGAGCGAACATGGACTATATCAACCGCATTATCTTCAAGAACTTTTTGGATTTTGTTAATATTTTGAAAAATCGTAAAGGGGTTTTTTGATTTAACATTTAGGTTAATATGTTCAATTTTTGCTTCTTTTAAATCATACACCATAATTCCACCACGCGACATCACAATCGGCCTAAACCCAGCATTCTTAAGGGTTTTTGCAATATCAATTGTGCCCCTTTCGACGCCACCACTTTCAAGCGAGGGAATAATTTGTAAAACAACTTTTTGTTGAGGTATTTTGTCCATGTTTATGATAGAATGATAGTTTCATCGCGCTTTGGCCCAGTAGATATTATAACAACTTTGACTTTGCATAAGGATTCGATTTTGGCAATATATTCTTGGGCTAATTTAGGCATATTTGTGAGAGATTTTACACCAACTGTAGATGATTTCCAACCTTGCATTTCAATATAAATTGGCTCGATTTTATCCCACATTTCAATCGATTGCGGTAAGTAATCATATTCTTTACCGTCAATTTTATAGCCAACGCAAATTTTGATAATTTCTAATTTATCGAGCACATCGATTTTGGTAAGCGCTACACTTTTAATCGAAGATAAATTTATAACCTGCTTAATCAAAACTGCGTCAAACCAACCGCAACGACGATTTCGGCCGGTTACAGTCCCAATCTCATTTCCTTCAATTCTAAGAAATTCACCAGTTTCATTATTTAATTCGGTTGGAAATGGACCAGAACCAACTCTGGTTGTATAGGCTTTTAAAATTCCAATTGTATCGTGAACATCTCCAATCCCCAAACAAGACCCGAGAGCAATTTGTCCAGCAATGGTATTACTAGAGGTAACAAAAGGATAAGTACCGAATGATACATCCAGAAGCGCTCCTTGGGCACCTTCAAACATCACTGGACCATGTTTTTTGAGATGCGAAGAAATTTCAAAAGATGATCTTGAAAAAGTTAAAATTTTTTGGCGAATCGGCTCTAATTCTTGAAGAATTTTATCAACGCTAACCTCGTGAGCACCAAGACTTTTTCTAAGTAAGTTATGGAAATATAACAAATTATTTAGGCGATTTTTAAGAATTTCTTGGTTGCTTAGATCACAAATTCTAATGGCCCTCCTTCCAACTTTATCTTCATAGGCAGGACCAATTCCACGCCCAGTCGTACCGATTTTATCTTTACCTTTTTGCTCTTCGAGAAGTTGATCAAGCTCCCGATGAATTGATAATATAAGACAGCAATTATCAGCGATTGCTAAATTTTGTGGAGAAATCTTGATGCCAGCTTGTTCAATTTTTTGAATCTCCGAAAAAAGCGCAAGGGGATCAACAACTACTCCAGAGCCAATTACTGAAAATTTGCCACGAATAATGCCAGATGGCAACAGACTTAGTTTAAAAGTTTTTTCATCAACTTTAATGGTGTGTCCAGCATTGTGTCCACCTTGAAACCTAACA
>VGDJ01000035.1 GCA_016869775.1 Alphaproteobacteria bacterium | reverse complement strand
ATTTTTATCAATTGATTGATATAAAATATGGGCCGTCATAGCAAATTTTTGATTTGAAAGTTTTTTAAACGGAATGAAATCGGATTGATTTAAATCTTCAAGTGATGCATCAACAATCGGTAATTCTAAATGGCTATCACACGAACCGCGACCATGACCCGGAATATGTTTTATAACCGGAAAAACCCCCTTGCTTAGAAGTCCATCACAAACTTGTTGACCCAAATCTGAAACTTGTGCAGGGTTATTTCCGAATGCTCTATCACCAATTACCTCATGAGTTTTTGATGTTAATATATCAAGTACTGGGGCGCAATTAACATTTATTCCAACTTCAACTAGATCATTGGCAATTTGTTGATAATTATTAAACAGCTCAATTCTCGCTTGTTCTTTATTGGTGTTATATAGATCAGAAAAATATTTGCCAGCAGGATATGAATTCCAAACTGGTGGATTTAGACGAGAGACCCTTCCGCCTTCTTGGTCAATTAATATTAAAATTTCGCCATCCATTAAATCACGTAAAGAGTCGGTAAGTTTTTTAAGTTGATCTTTATTGGCAATGTTGCGGGCAAATAAAATAAAGCCAAGGCAAGAATTTTTAGAAAAAAAATTCTTTTCTTCATTAGTTAGTTCAAGTGAATTGATGCCGTAAATAACGGGTTTAAAAAGTTTTTTATTTTGAGAAATTCTCTGAAGAAGATTAGAGGACATTGATTGAAGAAATTATAAAAAATATAAAATAAATTTAAGTTAATTTTAAACGTGCAGGCTGTGGGCGGGCTCGTCAATCTTGATTTTTAAAAGAAATTTTTTAAAGAATTCCCTTAGTTGAATTTATGGCATTTTTTTTTCGCTCATCGATCGTTGATGCAATTCTTAATGAACGAGCGAATGCCTTAAAACATGATTCAATGATATGGTGATTGTTGGTTCCGTATAAATTTTCAACATGAAGATTGCAAGCCAAAGATTGTGAAATGGCGTAAAAAAATTCTCGAAATAACTCGCAATCCATATCACCAACTTTATCGCGTTTAAAATCTACATTAAAAATAGGATAAGCGCGCCCAGATAAATCGATAATGCATCTGCTTAAAGTTTCATCCATCGGAACATAAGAATGTCCAAAACGAGTGATACCTTTTTTATCGCCTAAAGCATTTCTGATAGCTTCACCAATTGCTATTCCACAGTCTTCAACAGTGTGGTGAAAGTCAATGTGAAGGTCGCCAATAGCTTTAATTTTTAAATCAATCAGGCTGTGGTGAGAAAGTTGTTCAAGCATATGATTAAAAAAACCAATACCGGTGGAGACTGAATATGAGCCGTTTCCATCAAGATTAACTTCAACCTGAATATTTGTTTCTTTGGTAGTTCTTTCAATTTTGGCTGAACGCGTCATGAGATGTATAGTTAATTTTTAAGATTGTGAGCGACAAAATCCCAATTAACTAGGTGATTCAAGAATGTGTCGATATAGTTTGGACGAGCATTTTGAAAATCTAAATAATAAGCATGCTCCCAAACATCCATTGTCATTAATGGTTTGGCACTAGTAGTTAGAGGAGTTTCAGCATTTCCAGTTTTGACAACTTTTAGCTTTCCAGAATCGAGGACAAGCCACGCCCAACCAGAACCAAATTGAGTTGCTCCGGCATTTTTAAATTCACTTACAAAGTTTTCAAACGAACCAAAATCTTGTTCAATTTTTTGCAAAACTTCTCCACTTGGTTTGCCACCGCCATTTGGTTTCATTGAATGCCAATAAAAAGTGTGATTCCATACCTGAGCAGAGTTGTTGAAGATGCCAGCTTTAGATTTATCTTGAGCTGAAATTTTGATAATTTCTTCGAGTGATTTATTTACCAATTCAGTTCCAGCCGTTAAATTATTCAAATTTGTAATATAGGCCTGATGGTGTTTTCCGTAGTGATAATTTATGGTGTTTTCAGAGATATAAGGGGCAAGAGCATTCTTGGCATAAGGCAGAGCTGGTAATTCAAATGGCATTTTAGTTCCTCCAAAATTTTTGTTGTTTAAGAAATTATTATTAAAATTATTGTTGATCCCAAGGGCTTTAAATTTGCAAGCACTTAATATAAAAACTGGCGATAAAGTTAAAGCCTTGATGAATTTTCTTTTTGACATTTTCATAAAAAATAATCTTAATTTTTAAGCTTTGGCATGTCAAATTTATTTTCAATAATTCCCAAAATTTTGTCAAAATTTTTTTACTCAAAATTATTTAATCTATAAAAATGAAAATTGCACATATGATTTTAACTTCACAAAATGGTGGAGCTGAAAAAGTGTTTATTGATTACGCTAAAATTTTAGGAAAAGCTGATCATGAAAATTATGCTATTGTTAAAAATGACGCGCCATATTTAGATGAAATAAAAAACATAAGTATTGATTGCTTAGAGACCACCAACAATTTGGGCTATTTTGATTTTATTGCTGTCGATAACATTAAAAAATTTTTAATCAAAAATAATATTGAAACTGTTATTGCTCACGCTGGAAGAGCTATTTTTCTGTCATATAAAGCTATAAACAAAATTAAAAACCGTAAAATAATTTTAGTTGCCGTTAATCATAGTAATAACATCAAGAGATCGTTGCTAGCCGACATAATTATTTCTGTGAATCGAGAAATTTTTTATAAAACAATCGACGCTAAAAGAACTCCAGAAAACAGTTTTATTTTATATAACGCAATTGATTTACAAAATTCATTAAAACCTACTAAAAACATTGATTTTGTAGGGCAAAACGAAATTGTAATTGGAGTGGTTGGCAGATTTGAAGTTGGAAAAAATTTTGACAAAGTCATTAAAATGGTTGATTATTTTAATAAAAATTTTTCTAAAAAAATAAAATTAAAAATCGCTGGTGATGGCCTAGAGAGTAAGAATTTAAAGCATTTAGTTAAAGATTTAAAACTAGAAAATGAAGTCGAATTTTTAGGTTGGGTAAAAAATATCGATAATTTTTTTCAGCAAATCGATATTTTTGTTATGTCTTCGCAATCTGAAACTTTTGGCTTGGTGATTTTAGAAGCGATGAAAAACCACACACCAATTATTGCCACAAATTGCGATGGTCCGCGTGAAATATTGCGCCCCAATATTGATTGTTTGATGCTCGATTTAAAATCTCAAGATCCAATTGAAAACCAAATATCAAACGCAATTAATAAATTAACTAACGATTATGAATTAGCTAATAACTTGGTTAAAAACGCTTTTGAAAGATTGGAGAGTCGATTTTCGTTCAAAGTTTTAGAGTGCAATTTGCAAGATTTGTTCAAAATAAAATAAATTTAATGATCTATTTAATTCTATCCCCAAAATTGATTAATGCTAAAATCAACCTTTAAATCAACCACGAGCTTGTAGGTTTCAGTCATTGCAACTTTTAATATTTCGGTGATTTTTTCGGTCTCACTTTCTGGAGCTTCAATTAAAAGTTCGTCATGAATTTGTAAAACTAATTTAGATTTTAGATTATTTTCAATTAAAGAGTGATGTAATTTTATCATGGCTTTTTTAATAATATCAGCTGCACTTCCTTGTATCGGAGCATTAATGGCTTGCCTTTCAGCCTCTTGACGAATGATTGGATTTTTATTGTTAATATCATTAATGAAGCATTTGCGTCGTGAAATTGTTTCAACAAAGCCTTTTTGACGAGCAAAATCAATGTTGCTTTGCATATATTCTTTAATTCCTGAGTATTTCTCAAAATATGATTTGATGTATTCGCTGGCTTCTTTATTAGAAATTTTTAGTTGTCGCGAGAGGCCATAAGGGCTTATGCCATATATAATTCCAAAGTTTATGGTTTTGGCTTTATTACGCATTGCTTCATCAACTAAATTTTCGGGTACCCCAAAAATTTGACTCGCAGTGGTTTTGTGAATATCTTTATTAAAGTTAAATGCCTCGATCAAATCATTAATTCGAGCTAAATGAGCTAAAATTCTAAGTTCAATTTGCGAGTAATCGGCGCTGATTAAAACATGGTTTTTTGGAGCTACAAAACATTCACGAATTTTTTTACCTTCCAAACTTTTGATCGGAATATTTTGTAAATTTGGATTAATTGAGGTTAAGCGACCAGTCAGTGTAGATGTGCTTGACAAAGTTGTATGAATTCGATTGGTAAGTTTATTTACCTGCTTTGGAAGACTTTCGCAATAGGTGTTGTTGAGTTTGGTATATTTTCTGAAATCAATAATTTTTTGAGCAATTTCGTGACCATCAAAAGCTAAATCTTCAAGAACTTTGGCATTAGTTGAAGGAGCTTTAGTTTTTTTAGATTTTTTGGTAGAATGAAGGCCAAGTTTATCAAACAAAATTTCCGCCAATTGTTTGCTTGATGAAATATTAAATTTTTGTCCGCTTAATTCAAAAATTTGAGCAGATAATTTAGAGATTTGTTGGTTAAATTCTATTGCTAATTGCGAGAGTTTTTCAACATTAATATTAATACCGTTATATTCAATATCAGCCAGAACCTCAAGAAGCGGGAGTTCATTTTTCAGATATGAATTATACATTTTTAATTCAATAATTTTGGGTGCAAAAATCTGATATAGTTGAAATATTGCGTTGTTTAAAAAATTAAAAAAATCGACTTTTTGGTCATCGTTTGAAAAAATATCAGTTAAATTATTATCAGAATTATTGTGAGAATTATTTTGATAAATTTTGTCAAGAATTTCTCCATATCCAAGTTCTTCAAAATTTATATCAAGATTAATATCGATAATTTCGCGAAGCGAGTTGTGGAGGGCTGAATTGGCAATATAAGTTAGTAGTTTGATATCGTCAAAAACAATCGAATTTTTATTTTGTGGAAGATTATTTTTTCGGATAAAATTTTTGTAAAATCTTAAAAAAACTTTGCCATTAAAAAATACTTTTTTAATTGAATTATCGTATAAAATTTTATCAAAACTCGTGATGTTAATCTGGTTTGTAATATTGTTATTGTTGATGTCAGAAAAGTTTAACAAATCAATTTGATGATTATTGAATGAATTATTTTGTTTAAAATTTTTATAATAAATTTGATGCTTTTTTTGATCTTCGCTAACTGGACATAAGGTTATGTAGCTGAAATTGTCATTTTCAATTAAATAATCAATTACAATAGCGCCTTTAACTTTGGCTTCAGAATATATTTTATCAATTATTTGAGAATTGATAATTTCTAATGATTCTAATTGATGATTTATTTTTGCGTTGGTTTTAAGTGAACTAGATTTTTGATCGCGAACTGGAGAGTTATTGTCAGAATTTTGAGTGTTTTTTTGGATATCATCGCTGGAAATGTTAAATTCTTTTTTTACTCGATGAACAAGTGATTTAAAGCCTTGATTATCAAGAAATGAAATCAATTTGTGAGGGTCAAGATTTTTTGATTTTAAATCATCAATTTCGATACCAAGATTAACATTTTCATCTAGTCGAATAAGTTTTTTTGATAAAAAGGCATTTTCTTGATTTTCTTCAAGAAGTTTGCGCCTTTTTTCTTGTTTAATGTTGTCAAGATTTTGATAAAGATTTTCGATCGATCCATATTCATTGATAAGCTCTGAAGCGGTTTTTGGTCCAATTCCCTTAACACCCGGCACGTTATCAGAGGCATCTCCCATCAGAGCTAGAACGTCAATAACTTTATCGGGTTTAACCATAAATTTTTCATTGACCTCATCAAAACTAATGAATTTATTTTTCATGGCATCAAACATTGAAATATTGTTATCAATCAATTGCATTAAATCCTTATCAGATGAAACGATAATCACTTGAAAATTTTCTTGAGCAGATTTTTTAGCAATGGTGGCAATTATGTCGTCAGCTTCAAACCCAATTTTTTCTATTACTGCAATATTCAGAGCTTCAGCGCATTCTCGAACAATTGGAAACTGAGGAATTAAATCTTCGGGGCAGGGTGGGCGATTAGACTTATATTTTGAATAAATATCGTTTCTAAAAGTTTTACTACCCGAATCAAATACAACCGCTAAGTGGCTAACTTCAAGCGAAGCAACTAATTTGATAAGCATGTTGGTGAATCCAAATACAGCTCCAACCGGCGTTCCGTCTTTTCTATTGAGGGGTGGGAGGGAGTGATAAGCTCGAAAAACAAAGCCATATCCATCAATCAATGCAATTTTTTTCATATTTTTTGATTTAATTATATTTGCGATTTTAAAATAATAGGTAAAATGAAAACAAAATTAAATCAAAAAATATGTATCGATTATATTATCATCCCCTGTGCCCATTTTCGCGTAAAGTAAGGGTTCACTTGACTGCTAAAGGCATTGATTTTGACTTGGTTCAAGAAAATTTTTGGGAACGCCGAAAAGAATTTATTGCCATGAACCCTGCCGGAACTGTCCCAATCATTTTTGATAATCAAAATTCAAATTTAGTTATATATAGTTCTGTAATATGTGAATATATAGAAGAGCGACATACAGATACAAAAAATTATATTGGTGAAAATTTTGTTAAAAAATCTGAGGCGCGAAGATTGCAAATGTGGTTCGATGAAAAATTTTATCACGAAATAACCAAATATATTCTAAATGAACGATATTTTAATCGTTTTTTGCCAGAAAAAAAGGCCCCAGATTCTGATATTTTAAGGGTTGCACGCCGAAATCTTAATATTCATCTTAGTTACATAGAATTTTTGCTTGAAAGTCGCAAATACCTAGCTTGCGATCAAATTTCAATTGCCGATTTTTCTGCGGCTTCGCATATTTCAATTTTAGATTATTTTGGTGATATTAATTGGCATCACTATTCTCCAGTTAAAGATTGGTATTGCCTAATAAAATCGCATAAAATTTTTAATGAAATATTGAAAGATCGCATTCCAAATGTTAGTCCACCAGAGTGGTATTCCAAACTAGATTTCTAAATTATGATTGAACTTAATTCTCAATTGGCTGATGTTTTTTTAGCTGAAAGTGGTTTGTCAAATTTTACCATTACAAAAATTGCAGGAGATGCTTCTTTTCGTTCATATTATCGAGTTAAAACTGCTAACAAGTCTTATGTATTAATGTTTGCTCCCACTAATTATGAAGATACTTCACCTTTTATTAAGATTAATGAAATATTGATAACCAATAATTTAAGTGCTCCATCAATTATTGCAAAAGATACTAAAAATGGTTTTTTGCTACTTCAAGACTTTGGTGATGACACTTTTTCACGATTTTTATCAAAAGATTCAAATAATGAATTTGAAATATACAAACGAGCAATTGACGCATTAATTGAAATTCACAAAATTGATTATCACAAATTTGATATCGCAAAATACAACAATGCCATTTTATATCGTGAGGTAGCACTTCTAATTGACTGGTATTTACCTTTAAAAAAACGTAATATTTCAATTTCTGAAATTAAGTTTTTTAAAAATTCTTGGATCGATTTATTTGATAATTTAACCAAGTCTAATCAAGTATTGGTATTGCGGGATTATCATGCAGATAATTTAATGGTTTTACCAAATATGTCCGGATTCAAAAGTGTTGGATTACTTGATTTTCAAGATGCTCTGATTGGATCTTTTGCTTATGATTTACAATCTTTGCTTGAAGATGCTAGGCGTGATATTAATCAGCAAAATAGAGAAAAATTGTTTGATTATTTTATATCGAGAGCTAATTATGACTTTCAGGAGTTCTCTTCGGACTATGAAATCATATCTCTTCAACGAAATATCAAAATTCTCGGAATCTTTGCTCGTCTGTATTTGAGAGATAAAAAAGAGCAATATTTGCAATATCTTCCAAGAGTTGAGAATTTTGTTTTAGATAGACTCAAAAATAATAATTTAATTCAAGATTTATTCAAAGAACTACTTTGTGGTTATATAAAATAAAATATGGCAGAAAATAATTTATTTAACAGTTTTGACTCTCCTTCATCTAACCCTTCAACTTCAAAAGGCGCGGAAATAGAAAGTATTCTTGAGATTTTTCGTAAAGAAGAGGCTATAAGAGCTTCTCAGCCATCAATTGAAAAATTTGTTGAAGAATTATTTTATCACATTTCTAAATTTTCTGACGAAACTATTTCTAATGGTAAAATTTCTCAAATTAATGAAAGCGAAATTAACGTTGGAGACTACAGAATAGAACCTGATGAATTACCTTTTATCAATAATTCAATCAGAATTTTAAATCGGTTATTTAAGATTTCTCATGGTAAAATTGACCCCAATCTAATTGAATCAAAAAATCCAAAAATAGATAAAATTGAAAATAATTTTATAAAAATAATTGATATTGACGATCTATCTCCCGAAGAAATTATCAGAATAAATGTTGCGGTTGGTAGTAAAAATCTTGCTCATTATCTTGCAGACATAGTTAATCATGAGAATTGTTCTCGAAAATTTTTACCGCAATTCTCTCCCGAAAAGGCAACTTCATCTCCTTTATTTATAGATCCCAAGCAAAACTTTCATGGCGCAGTATTGACAGATAAATTTAGCAATCCTTCGACAATTGGTCAAAAAAATGGTCGAAATCTGGGGGTGTAAAATAAAAGGTTTTGTCTCGCAGGCCTAATTATAGAATATCTTTATATTATCAATTACATTACCAATATCTTTCGCCATAACTTATTATGATAAATAGTAAATTTTATCTTACTGAAAAGCTCCCGCCATATGTCTTTGCGTCAATTTATCATTTAAAACAACAAGCGGTTGAAAATGGTTTTAAAATAATAGATTTTGGAATGGGAAATCCTGATTCGGCGCCACCAAATCATGTAATGGAAGAATTATCTGAATTATCAAAAAATCCACAATTATACGGCTACTCGGTTACTGGCGGGATTGAAGTTCTCAAAAAAGCCATTTGCAATTATTATCAAAGACGATTTGGAGTCGATTTAGATTATAAAACTCAAAGTCTAGCAACGATTGGTGCAAAAGAAGGAATTGCATCACTAGCTACAGCTATATCTGACGATAATAACTATATTTGCGTTCCTTCGCCATCTTACCCAATTCATACATTCGCATTTGTGATTTCCAAAAGTAATGTTGTTCACATTAATGCAATTGAAGCTTCAGAGTTTTTGCAAAATTTTAAAAATTTTGTCGAAAAATCATCAAAAAAACCTAAAGCTGTAATAATTTCATATCCTTGCAACCCAACAACACAAATAGCTAATCTAGGCTTCTATCAAGAAATAGTTTCTTTTTGTAAAAAACATCAAATTTATATTATTTCCGATATTGCCTATTGCGAATTATATTTTGATGAAAAAGACAAGCCAAGTTCTATCATGCAAGTAAAGGGTTCGTGCGACATCGCAATTGAATTTTCTTCGATCTCAAAAAGTTATTCTCTGGCGGGAGCTCGCGTTGGATTTGCAGTTGGTAATAAGAATTTAATAGCGGCTTTATATAAAATTAAATCTTATCTTGATTATGGCTCATTTACTCCACTTCAAATGATTGCGTCTAGTGCGTTATCTGATAAAAGTGATGAATATTTGATTGCTCTCAGAAAACTATACAAAGATCGATCGGATTATTTTATTGAAAAATTTCGAAAAGATCTGGGCTGGAAAATAGAAAAACCTAAAGCTAGCATGTTTGTATGGGCAAAGCTTCCAATGCAATTTTCATCAATATCTTCATTTGATTTTTGCAAAAAGATGATTTTAGAAACTGGCGTTGCGATGACTCCGGGTAGTTCGTTCGGAGAAAATGGTGAAGGTCATGTTAGATTTTCAATGATTAGATCAACTAATGAAGTTGATGAGGCTGTAGTGCGTTTAAAAAAAATCTTTTCTTATCGGTTTTAGTTTTTATTAAATAAGTTGATGGATTCGAAAATCACTTATGCAAAATATATCCAAGATTTCTAACTGTTTGAAGATAATGAGGTTGTTTAGGATTTTTTTCAATTTTGCGACGAAGACGAGTTATTGTGACATCTATGCTTCTGTCATCAATTCCTCCAAACAAGTCTGACAGTGTTTGTCGTGAAATAGATTTGCCAATGTTTTCGCATAAAACCTTTAAAATTTTGGTTTCGCTATCAGTTAAATGTATAAAATCATTCGACTTTCTGAGTCTTAGATCAGAGATGTTAAAACTAAATTCACCAAATGAAATGTCGCCACTTGTACAAAACGATTTAGAAAAGGCTCGATCCGAGCGTTTTAGAACGTTATTAATTCGAAGAAGAAGTTCTTTGGGTTCA
>VGDJ01000034.1 GCA_016869775.1 Alphaproteobacteria bacterium | reverse complement strand
TGAATTTACCGCTCTCCACGCTAATTTTCCGTGACCAATTTCTCTTCTTCCTGGAGATTTTAATTGACCAACTTCACCAACTGAATATGGCGGGAAGTTGTAATGAAGCATAAATGATTCTTCGCTTAATCCAGCATCAAGAGATTCAATTAGTTGTCTATCTTTACCTCCAGCACCAAGTGTTGAAACAACCAATGCTTGAGTTTCGCCACGGGTAAATAAAGCTGAACCGTGAACTTGTGGAAGAATGCCAATTTCAATTTCAATTGGTCGAATTTGAGTGGTCGAGCGACCATCAATTCTGGTGCCGTTATCTAAAACGTCATTTCTAACTATTTCTTGTGATAGTATTTTAAAAATTGATTTTATTTTGTTCTCATCATAACCGTTTTCTGGGCTAACAAAGCGTGACTTAATATCGCTAAGAATTTGCTCTAAATCACCTGAGCGAGCTTGCTTTTCGAGTTTTTTATAAGCTTTTATTAGTCTATCACCAATAAAGTTTTTAATATTGTTTTTAAGGTCATTATTATTGTTTTGAGGTATTTGAATTTTTTGTTTACCGCATTCTTTTACTAAATCTTCAATTAATTTAATAATTGGTTGGAATGCGTTGTGTCCAAAACTAACTGCTTCAAGCATTTTTTGTTCAGATAGTTCTTTTGCCTCAGATTCGACCATTAATACTGAACTAGTTGTTCCGGCAACCACCAAATCAAGTGTACTACTTTTTAATTCTTCATTGCTTGGGTTTAGTACGAATTCGTTGTTAATGTATCCAACTCTTGCTCCAGCGACAATCATCTCAAAAGGAGCTTCAGAAATTGCTAAAGCTGCAGAGGCGCCAATTAAAGCAGGAATATCAGGATTGCATGAAGGATCATAAGATAATACTGTGCAAACTACATTGACTTCATTGTAAAAGTTTGCCGGAAACATCGGGCGAATAGGTCTGTCTATAAGCCTTGCTACAAGAGTTGCTGAATCAGATGGTTTGGTTTCTCGTTTGAAAAAGCCACCGGGGATTTTCCCAGCTGCATATGATTTTTCTAGGTAATTTACTGTGAGTGGAAAAAAATCTGCCCCTTCGGCTGCTTTTTGTGCCATAGTTACGGCGCACAGGACAGTTGTGTTGCCGTATTTCACAATAACGGAGCCGTTAGCTTGGCGAGCTATTTTGCCAGTTTCGATTGATAAGTTTTTACCATTCCAATTAATGTCTTTTTTTGTAACATTGAACATATTGTCATCTTTTTAAGTTTTAGAGGGATGTGAATAATTGCTTAATCACTTTATGCAACAAATTGCAGATTGGGAATTGAAGATTTGCTTGGTCTTACAATTATATGAATCTGTTTTGAAAAATATTTTAATACTATTTTCTTATATCAAGTTTTTTAATAAGATCTTCATAGCGTTGATTTGAAATATTTTTCAGGTAATCAAGGAGCCTTCTTCTTTTGCCAACCAAAATAAGCAGACCTCTTCTGGAGGAGTGATCTTTTTTATGATTTTTTAAATGTTCGGTGAGATTGTCGATTTTTTTAGTAAGAACTGCGCATTGAACTTCAACTGATCCGGTGTCATTTTTGGATGTAGCAAAGTCTTTTACTATTTGTTTTTTAGTTTTGGTATTGAACGGCATTTTTTAATTAATTTGTGCCTGAATAGAGAACTCAAGCTGGTTGCTAACATTAACTCAAATCATCATATTTTGTAGTGTTTTTACATCTAATGTAAATCTAGAAGTGAGCCATCTTTATAAGACTGGCCAAAGATAATTGAGTTTTTTAAGTCGTCAAGTGAAATTGTTTGGTGAATTTTAAACGCCCCAACCTCCAACCTTTTTAAATTTTCTACATATCCACACACATTATTTTTCTTACAGATATCGTGTACAAGGGTTCGAATGTAAGTCCCTTTAGAGCATTCAACCTCTAGGTCACATGAATTTAGTGAGAATTTTAAAACTTTGATTGATTTTATAAATATTTCTCGCCACGGCATTTCAAAGCTTTTTCCTTCTCTAGCCAATTTGTATGAACGTACGCCGTTAATTTTGATTGCTGAAAATTTAGATGGTTGCTGCTTTATTTTGCCTAAAAAACACGTTAGACTTTTTGCAAATTGTAATAAATTTACTCTATTTTTAGATGTTTGAATAATTGCTCCTGTTTTGTCATCTGAGTCACGAAATTCTCCAAAAGTTATTTCTACAAAATATTTTTTTGAATAGCTCATAATCTCATTACTTTGCTTGGTACATCTATTTATCGCTATCGGAAGAACCCCAGTTGCAAAAGGATCTAGGGTTCCACCATGACCAACTTTTTTAGCTTTTGTAATTCTCTTGATTATACTTACGACTTTTGCTGATGAGTAATTAATTGGTTTATCGATATTAATCCAATAATTGTCTTGTGAAAAGTTAATTGATTTTTGAGATATTGTTTTTGGTGTCAAATTCATTTGCAAGCCTAGACAGTATTGGCTCCAGATATAATATCAATCAATTCTTTAGTGATGTTAGCTTGTCTTGTGCGATTATAGACAAGTGTTAAATTTTTAATCATTTTTCCGGCATTATTGCTGGCAGATTCCATTGCAGACATTCTGGCGCCTTGTTCAGATGCGCTATTCTCAAGTAATTGATTGTATATCTGTATGGTAAGATTACGAGGTAAAAGTTCTTGAAGAACCGCTTCTTCACTTGGTTCGTAGTTTACCGGCGACTCAAGATTAGATAGGTTTGGATTATAATTTATTGGAGCCGGAATAATTTGATTACAGATCTGTTCTTGCGATATTGCTGTTTTAAACTTGCTATAAATAACCTCACAAACATCGAACTCATTATTGTCAAATAACTTTATTATTTTTTTACTGAGACTTTCAGCGACTTCAATGTTTATATTGTTTCTAAAAACTCCATTAACACATTCAATTATTTTTTTTTCGTAAATTCCTTTTAATTGTTCGTAGGCTTTTTTGCCGATACAAAGAATTTTCACGTCCCTACCTTGAGAAATTAAGTCATTTACTTTGTGTTTGGCAAATTTGACTGTCGAACTATTAAGACCTCCGCACAATCCTCTGTCAGAAGATATTATTATAAGAAGGTGTTTTTCGTTACTTCCTTTTCCAGTCAGAAGAGGAAATTTATCATTCAGACCGCCTCTAACAGAAATGTTTGAGGCGAGATCTGAAGTCATTTCACGAATTTTTTCGGCATAAGGCCTTGATAACTCTACCAAGTGCTTTGCTTTTTTTAAACGCGATGCCGCAACCATCTTCATGGCTTTGGTCATTTTTTGTGTAGATTTAACAGACTTGATTCTGGTTTTAAGAGTTTTTAAATTTGCCATATTCCTTGTAAAGACAACGGATAGTTTTAATTAGTCAGTTGTAATTAAAATTATTTTATTTATTTAGATTCGTGCTTAAGTCTATCATTCAGTCCAACGTGATCAACGTGGTTTGAAGGTGAATGATTGATGAAAGTTGCGACAAACTCTTCAATAATTTTCTTAAGATTGGTTTCAGTTTCATCAGTAATTTTTTGCTCTTTTTTAATTGAGGCAAGAATTTCAGGCTTAGAAGCTTTGATTTTTCTCATTAGCTCAGTTTCAAATTTGGTAACCTCTTTTGCGGTAATTTTATCAAGATAACCTTTTACACCAGCATAAATCGACACAACTTGCTCTTCAAATCCCATTGGAGAATATTGGTTTTGTTTAAGAAGTTCTGTAAGTTTTCGACCTTTATCAAGAAGCTTTTGTGTAGCGGTATCTAGGTCTGAGCCAAATTGTGCGAATGCTTCAAGCTCTCGAAATTGTGCAAGATCGAGTTTAATTGTTCCGGCAACTTGCTTCATGGCTTTAGTTTGGGCGGCTGAACCGACGCGAGAAACTGATAAACCAACATTAACAGCTGGCTTGATGCCTTTATAAAATAATTCAGTTTCGAGAAATATTTGTCCATCGGTGATTGAAATGACATTTGTTGGAATGTAAGCAGATACGTCACCAGCTTGAGTTTCGATAATTGGAAGCGCGGTTAATGAACCGCCACCCATTTCTTTTGACATTTTTGCCGCGCGCTCCAAAAGGCGAGAATGAATATAAAATACGTCTCCAGGATAAGCTTCACGGCCTGGAGGGCGACGAAGAAGTAGCGACATTTCGCGATAAGCAACCGCGTGTTTACTGAGATCGTCGTAAGCTACCAGCGCATGCATTCCATTATCCCTAAAATATTCACCAATGGTGCAACCAGTGTATGGGGCAAAAAACTGGAGAGCGGAGGCTTCTGATGCGGTTGCTGAAACAATCACCGAGTATTTCATGGCGCCAGCATCTTCAAGAGTTTTAACGATTTGCGCAACTGTTGATCTTTTTTGGCCAATTACCACATAAATACAATAAAGTTTTTTGCTTTCGTCATTTTCATTATGTGCGGATGCTTGATTTATAAAGGTATCAATTACGATAGCGGTTTTGCCAGTTTGACGATCACCAATAATTAACTCTCTTTGACCGCGACCAATTGGAATAAGGCTGTCAATCGCTTTAATTCCGGTCTGCATAGGTTCTGAAACTGATTGACGAGCAATGATTCCTGGGGCTTTTACTTCAACTCGGCGATATTCAGTGGCTTGAATTGGTCCTTTGCCGTCAATAGGGTTGCCAAGAGCATCGACAACTCTACCTAACAAGCCTTTTCCAACTGGAACTTCAACGATTTTGCCAGTTCTTTTAACGCTGGAACCTTCTTTAATTTTTTGTGAATCACCAAAAATAACTATACCAACATTGTCAGATTCAAGATTAAGAGCCATGCCCTTAACCCCCCCTTCAAATTCAACTAATTCTCCAGCTTGGACATTATCAAGTCCGTATACTTTGGCGATTCCGTCACCAACTTTAATAACTTCACCAACCTCTTTTAGTTCTGCAGAAGAGTGAAAATTTTCAATTGTTTTTTGCAAAATACTTGAAAACTCTTCGACTTTGAATTCCATATTTTTAAGTTTTAATGTTTGTTAATTTGTCTGATTTGGTTAGTTTGTTGTGGAGTAAATTTTGTAAAATTTGGCCTGCATTTTAGGAACAAAATTTGTAAATGCAAGAAGGCTTTTAGATGATTAATTTATTGCCAAAAGACACTCTTTTTGAATTTTCTCTAAATGATTTTTGAGGCTAGCATCAATAACTTTTGAACCGATTTTAATTTGCAAACCGCCTAGAATTTTTGGCGAGAGAGTGTGTTTGATTAGGATTTTTTTATCGGGATATGATTTTTCAAGAAGAATTTTTATATTTTCTATGTTTAAACCTACGGTAGAAACAACCTCAACCTCAAGAATTTTTTTGTAATCGCGAACCATTCTGTTGAATTCTTCGTGGATTTCGGGGAAAAGATTCAGGCGACGATTTTTGACAATTGAAGCAAAAAAATTAGAAGTTAGAGTCCCTAACTTGAATTTAGAAGTGACCTCGTTAATGATTTTAATCATATCATTTTTTGAGACTACTGGATTTTTTAATTCTTGCGCAAAGCTGTTGCTAAAGTTTTTTCTAAAAACTTCGAGCTCGTCTGAGATTTTGTCAATTGAGTTGTTATTTTTGGATGCTAGAAATAAAGTTTTAGCATATGTTTTGGCAATTACTGATACTCTGGGCATTGTATGACGGGTTTAGGATTAATTAATTGTTATTAGGCAGTGAAAAAATATAAAAGAATGACCAGTTTTTGAAATAATTATAAAACCGTAAATTATTTATAATGATTATGCTTATAACGAGAATTTTAAGAGAAAATAATTTCGTAATTTTATTGTCGCGAAAAATAAAATGCAATGGCACCAATTATTAAAAATTAATTTAATTTGTTTGGTCATGCAAAATCAAGACTTGATTAGGCATTATGATGAATTTATTTTGGATCTAAATTATTAATGTTTTTAGTTTTAAATCCTTGGGCAACTAAATAAGTTTCTGATGAATCTTTGCGTGACGATTCAGGTTTAAAATATTTAACTTTTACAAAATTTTGTCTAAGTAATTTTAAAACTTCTTCTGAGCTTCCACCTTGAAAGATTTTTCCAACAAAACTTCCGTTTTCTTTTAAAATTCGGTTAGCGAGATTTAATGATTGCTCCAATAAATCAATAATCCTTAGGTGGTCGGTATTGTGGTCACCAGTTGCGTTGGAGGCCATATCGCTCAATACTAAATCGCAATACCCATTTTTGTTAAATTTTATTTTTTTTAGTTCGTTAATAATTTTTTCATCCACGCCTTTTTCTAGAAAATCGAGTTGTAGAAAATTAACACCCGCAATTGGAGGGATTTCAAGTAAATCAATTGCCACAACATTTCCCATGCCAACTTTTTCAACGCAATATTGACTCCATCCACCTGGAGCGCATCCCAAGTCAACTACAATTTTATTTTTTTTGAATAGGTTAAATTTTTTATCGATTTCAATGATTTTAAATGTTGCTCTTGATCTCCAACCTTCAATTTTTGCTCTTTCAACAAATGGGTCGTTTACTTGGCGTAAAAGCCATTTTTGCGATGATTTTGAAAATTTTTTACTTTTTTTTAAAGTTTGGAATTTTTGAGGCATGAAGAATATTTCGGATTTAAATTTTAAGAAGAATTTTTAAAAATCTAATCTAATTTGCGAGCTTTGTTAATCAACATAATCGGTATGCCGTCAATAATTGGATAGGACAATTTTGATTCTAGGCTTATTAGTTCTTGATTTTTTACATCGTAAGTTAATTTAGATTTTGATTGCGGACATCGTAAAATTTCTAAAATTTTTGGATTAAATTTGTTTTTTAATGAATTATTGGAATTTTTTATCATAGTAAATTTCAATTTATGAACTTGATTTTGTTATTGTTCTCAATAAGCTTGCGACACGCGAAATTGCTTAATCATACTAGCTCTTTTCTTAAATTAAATTAAAAATTTCGGGGTGTAGCGCAGCCTGGTAGCGCACAAGGCTGGGGGTCTTGTGGTCGCTGGTTCAAATCCAGTCACCCCGACCAATATTTTATCATAAAACCTATGGCTAATAAAAAAAAATTATCTTTAAAAACTTCAAAAAAAACATTGAGTTCGAAAGCTACCAAGCCCCAAAAAAAATTATTTAATTTATTTGATTTTGTTGCGCAAAAAAATGGCTTTCTTGGCATTGAAGAGCCTTATTTAAATTCTCCCGAAGATGCTAAAGTTGTAGTTGTCCCTTTTGGTCTTGAAAAATCGGTTAGTTATGGTGGTGGCACCAAAAATGGACCGCAGGCTATTATCAAAGCTTCTCGTCAAGCCGAATTATTTGATGAAGAATTTTGGTGTGAACCATTCAGGCAATATGGAGTTGCCACAATGAAGGCGCCAAAAATTGATTATAACTCAGTTGCAAAATCTCTTGATCAGCTCGAAGCGATTACTAAAGCGGTAATTGACGCCGATAAATTCCCATTAATTCTTGGCGGTGAGCATTCTATAACTGCCGGTTCAATTCGCCCTTTCGTAAAAAAATATCCCGATTTGGCGATTTTGCATTTTGATGCTCACGCTGATTTGCGAGATGGCTATGACGGTGAACATTTTTCTCATGCTTCGGCTCTTCGCAGAGTCATGGATCATCCAATTTCGACTCTAATTTCTTGCGGTATTCGTAATATTTCGGCTTCGGAAATTCCTTTTCTCGAAAATAATTCAAAGCGTATAACTATTCATTTTGCCAAAGATAAACATGAGTGGGATTATAAAAGAATCGTAGCCCCGTTAAAAGGTCGTAATGTTTTTTTAACTTTTGACATTGATGGTTTTGACTCAGGAATTATGCAAGCTACCGGAACTCCAGAACCAGGCGGGCTTTTGTGGTATGACGCAATTAACATTATCAAAGAAGCTTCAAAAATCTGTAATTTTGTCGGAGCCGATGTTGTAGAGTTGGCGCCAGTTAAGGGTCTTCATTCGTGTGATTTTTTGACCGCTAAATTATGCTATAAAATATTATCTTTTGCCTTAGCTAAACCCCAAAAAATTTAATTGGATCAATAAATTAAATGTTAATAAAAAAATCCAAATCAGATTTCATAAACGCAATCAAAATTGAAAAAGGTAAACGCTATCGTATTAATCTCGACATGGGAAGAATGCATGATTTTACTGATCTGAAAATGCCAATCGAAGTTGTTTCTGGCAAAAAAGATGGTCCCACTATATTTATTTGCTCAACTATTCATGGCGATGAAATTAATGGCATCGAAATAGTTAGGACTTTGCTTGATTTAATAGATGTAAAAACTATGGCCGGCAAGCTTATCGCCATTCCGATTGTTAATATTTTTGGATTTAATGATCATTCGCGATATTTGCCAGATCGGCGCGACTTAAATCGGTGCTTTCCGGGTATTAAAAACGGTTCTTTAGCATCGCAACTTGCTTATAAATTTATGCAAGAAATTGTTTTGAAGTCAGATTTTGGTATCGATATTCACAGCGGTTCTATGCATCGCGTTAATTTTCCGCACATTAGAATCGACATAGAAAATCAAACTGATCTTGAGTTGGCAAAAGTTTTTAATGCGCCGGCAATTGTTAATTCAATCCTGCGCGATGGTTCTCTTCGCAATGCTGGTTCACAAGCTAATATTCCTATTATTGTTTACGAAGCTGGCGAAATTTTGAGGTTTGATCAAGAAGCTGTTGAAATCGGTCTTAGAGGAATTTTTAATATCATGAAAAAAATTGGCATGATTTCAAAAATTCCATCAAAGTTAGAGTTTAAAAACAAAAATCAAATTTTTTTAGCACGCTCTAGCTCTTGGGTTAGAGCCTCTCAAAGTGGAATTTTTATAGCAAATGTAAAATTGGGCGACAAAATTAAAAAATCCCAAATTCTTGGCACAATTTCAAATCCTTTTGGCGATAATAAGTATGATATTATTTCTGGCGACGATGGTTTAGTTATTGGTCTTACAATGATGCCTCTGGTCAATAAAGGCGATGCTTTGCTTCATTTGGCTTCGTCTAAAAAACTTACAATTAAAGAAAATTTTACGAATGATTCACAAAATTTAGTTATGGATTGATGGCTGTTTTTTTTGAAGTTCTTGCGCTCTAAAATATTCTCTAGTTTTAATAATTTTAACAAATCTTGAAAAGGCATATAAGTAGCTGTAAGTAATGCCATCGAGCCCATAAATAAAATAGCGACGTATTACATAAGCTTTTAAAAATGCCATCGAGGGCGAAAATAATGCTTTAAAATATGACGGGCATCGACCTTTTTCAAAACTATCAACCGCTTGCATAGATGAGTATGAATTTATTTTATCAATCCAGTGTTTAAAATCCCGAAAAGATTGATGAAAAATTATATTTTTTAGTTGAAGAATTTTAGAATTATTTTTATCCCTAACCACAACTGAATCATGAACCAAGCTATCTTTAAAGCCAGCTAAATCTTTGCGGTAAAGTCTGAGTTGATTGTAAAAATAAGCTAATTTTTTGGGCTGTTTTTCAAAGCGGAATTTATTAACAATTTTAATTTTAAAACCGGCGATATTTTCTGCAATCGGTTGATCAAAAACAGATTTAATTTCTTGAGTAAGTTCATGAGAAATTTCTTCATCAGCATCGATGTTTAAAACCCAATTATTTCGACATAAATTTTCGCCAAAAATTTTTTGTAAACCATAGCCTTTCCACTCGTTAAAAATCACTTTGGCACCACAAGATTCAGCGATTGCAGTAGTTTTATCGCTACTTCCAGAGTCGATAACGATAATTTCATCGGCAATTTCTTTGCACGCTAAAATTATTGTAGCGATTCGATCTTCTTCATTTTTGGTAATAATAAAAACTGATATTGGATTCATAAATTTGTTGATTTAATTTTGAGCCAACAATATTCTTTGCGACATCATTTTCAATTTATTTTTCTAATAAATTTCTCATCAAAAATTATGAAAAAACTTGCTAAGAAAAAGCTCATTATTTTGAGCTCGGTTGTTGCTTTTATTGGTTTTGGAGCTTTAGTTGTAAACAATTACAAAACTAAAACATCTTTTAAATTTTCAAACAAAAGTGCCGAAGATCTCAAGCCTCAACAAAATCCACAAGATCCTGTTAACAGCGCTATAATTGAAGACGCCAAGGCTCAAGATGAATTGCGAAAAAATAGTGAATTAATCAAAATTCTTCCTGAAGATTATGTTATCGGTGATAAAAATGCTCCAGTTGTAATGATTGAATATGCTTCTTTGTCGTGTCCGCATTGTGCTACTTTTTTTCGTGAATCATTTGAAAAGCTTAAGAACGAATATTTTGATTCTGGCAAAGTCGCCTTTGTTTTTCGTAATTTTCCA
>VGDJ01000033.1 GCA_016869775.1 Alphaproteobacteria bacterium | reverse complement strand
ATCCTAAAGGGGAAAAAAATCCTAAAAAACTTAGGAATAAGAATCTTAAAATTCTAAATGATCTTTATTTCCAACGCGTGCAAACCTCTCTTAAACTCATCACTCAAAATTTTGTTAATCTGACGATGAATACTAACTTTACTCATTCCATCAAAACATTGTGCTGAGATTTGAATCATAAAATGAGTTTGATTGTGAAGCTCTGGGTCTGATGCAATAAAGTGATTTTTGTGAAGATGGGAATTATTAATTACCTCTAAAAAGCTTGGGGCAAATTCTCGAATCAACTTCTCTCGAATTATCTCTTTCATTGCGTTAATAATTGTGTTAATAAATTGTTGATAAATAGCTACTTACAAACATTAAATATTTTATCAAAAAACTTATCAACTTTATTAACATTTTTTTAACAAATTTATTATTGTTAATAACTACAAATTTAACTATTTTAAATTGTTAATAACCATTGCAAAAGCTCTATTTACAATAATTTTAAATGTTAATAAAGTTGTTAATAATTTTTAATTAACATATCAACAGCCCTTATAATTATTACTAAAAATAATGAGAAAATTATATAATGTTTTAGTTAACAAAGAATGTTACAAAATTCCACCAATTTGGATTATGCGTCAAGCAGGTAGATATTTACCCGAATATCTAGCCACTCGTTCTAAAATTAACAATTTTTTAGACTTATGTTATAATCCTCAATTAGCTTGCGAAGTTACTCTTCAACCCATTAGAAGATTTGATTTTGATAGTGCGATAATTTTTTCTGATATTTTGGTAATCCCTGATGCTCTTGGAATTAAGGTTGATTTTATCAAAAACCACGGACCAAAATTAGCAGAATTTGATATCAACAAAGATCTAGCAAAACTTAAAATTACTCATATCAACCAAAACCTTGATCGGGTTTATGAAGCTGTGTCGCTTACCCGTTCAAAATTACAATCCGACAAAGATTTAATTGGTTTCTGCGGTGCTCCGTGGACCTTGGCTTGCTATATGATCGAAGGCGGAGGTTCAAAAAATTTTGATAAAGTTAGAGAGGTGGCAATTAAAAATTCCGAATTATTTGCTGAGTTGATTTTAATTCTGACTGACTCACTAAAGCTTTATTTAAGTTCGCAAATTAAAGCCGGAGCCTCGGTGGTAAAAATATTTGATTCATGGGCAGGAATTTTACCTCCAGAGCAAATTCAAAAATGGGTTATAAATCCAGCTCGAGAAATTGTTGATTTCATAAAACAGAATCATCCAAAAACACCAGTAATTTATTTTCCAAAATCAATCGGGGTTAATTATCAAACATTTGCAAAACAGGTTGATTCAGATGGTTTAGCGATTGATCAAAACATTGATAAATTATGGGCGCAAGATGTTTTGCAAAACTCCTTAAACAAAGTTATTCAAGGCAATCTTGATAATTTTTTATTAGCTTTTGGCGATAAAAAGCAAATTGAAGATGAAGTTAAAAATATTCTCAATTCCTTTGCTAATAAACCCTTTATTTTCAATTTAGGTCACGGAATTTTGCCTCAAACCCCAATCGAAAATGTTGAACTATTATTAAAAATTATTCGCAATCAATAACTATGAAACCTCAAGCGCATCAATACCTTCTTGAAATTGAAAATTATGTTCCAGGTAAATCAAAAATTACCAATAATTCTAAAAAAATTATCAAATTATCATCAAACGAAAATGCTCTTGGAGCAAGTCCAAAAGCTTTAAATTCTTATATCGAACATGTGCAAGAAGTATTTAGATATGCAGATGGGGCCTCTTCAAATCTTAGATATGCTTTAGGTCAAAAAAACAATATTAATCCAGAAAAAATCGTTTGTGGTGCTGGCTCGGATGAAATAATTTCATTTTTAACAAGTGCTTTTGTGGGAGTTGATGACGAAGTGATTTATAGCGAACATGGATTTTTAATGTATCCGATTTCAGCCAAAAGAGTCGGGACTAAGCCCATTAAGGTTAAAGAAAAAAATCTCAAAACCGATATTCATGCAATTTTAAACGCTATCACCAAAAAGACTAAAATAATTTTTATTGCTAATCCCAATAACCCAACTGGCTCTTATCTTAATAACTCTGAAATTCTTGAGTTAATTGCTAATGTTTCAAAAAATATATTAATCGTACTTGACCACGCATATCAAGAATTTGTAAATGTAAACGACTATTACGATGCTATAAAAATTGTAGATGAAAATCCTAATGTGGTACTTACGCGCACTTTTTCTAAGATCTATGGCTTGGCTTCACTTCGAGTAGGTTGGAGCTATTCTTCGTTAGAAATTGCTGAAATTTTAAACAAAGTGCGCGGACCATTCAATGTGTCGGGTCCTGCTCAAATATCTGCGCTTAGCGCTCTTAATGATGATAATTTTGTTCAAGAATCTAAAAACCACAACACTAAGTGGCTAAAAATTTATCAACAAGAGCTGTCTAAAATCAACAAAATAAAGCTCTATCCGTCAATTGCTAATTTTGTATTAATAGATTTTTTTAATACTGAAAATTGTCAAAAAGCGAATAATAAACTTTTAGAAAACTCGATAATTTTCCGTGAGATGAATGCTTATGGCTTACCATCATGCTTGCGTGCAACTATTGGCAATGACGAAGAAAACGAAATAGTTTTAAATATTATGAATAATATTTGTCATGGATTATAACGCCCTTTCATCTTTCGAGCTAAGTAACGCAATATATCTTTTAATTTTGATAATTGTTTTGTTGATGGGTTTTTCAAATCGACAAATGCCCGCTCAAAAAATTATCAAATATATCGCAATTTGGACTGTGATTGGCCTAGTTTTGTTGGCATTTTATAGTTTTCGATTTGAAATTAGCGATACCAAAGAGCGCATTTCTTCCGACCTTTTTCCTTCAAAAGCTATCAACAAAAATAATGAGCAATTAATCATTTCAATATCTCAAGATAATCACTATTACTTAACTGTTAAAATTAACAATGAGTCCGTCAAATTCATGATTGATACAGGTGCAAGCGATGTAGTTATCGACAAAAAACTCGCTTTAAAATTGGGCATAAATATTGAAAATTTATATTACGATAAAATATTTCGAACAGCGAATGGAGAGGTGGCGGGTGCTTCAACATATTTTAACGAAATAGATGTGGCGGGTGTCAAGTTTTATAATGTTTCGGCTTCGATTACTAGCTCGGAACTGACAGTTCCATTGCTTGGGATGAGTTTTTTAAAGCGATTATATAAATATGAATTTTATCGTGATAAGTTAGTGTTAACCCTTTAACACGCATTTAAACTTAAATATTAATCGGTTTTTATCCCTTTTTTTAGATAAAAATTTTTTATTAAAATTTTGTTAAAAGCACAAATTTTAATTTTTAAAAACCAAAATACTGATAGCATATTTTCTTGTGATGAGTTAAATCTTTATCCTTAAAGCCACATTCATAATTAATCTAGCAAACAATTTCATGGAAGAAAAATACATCAAAGTCGTCGGTGCCAAAGAGCATAATTTAAAAAATGTCAGCATTGAAATTCCAAAAAACGAATTAGTAGTTGTAACTGGTCTTAGTGGGTCAGGCAAGTCTTCGTTGGTCTTTGATACTATTTATGCCGAAGGACAGCGTCGTTTTATCGAAAGTTTATCAGCTTATGCGCGTCAATTTTTAGATATGCAAGACAAGCCCGATGTCGAGTCTATAACCGGTCTTTCGCCGGCGATTGCTATCGATCAAAAAACCACTTCGCGCAACCCCCGTTCTACGGTTGGGACTGTTACCGAAATTTATGATCACTATCGATTACTATTTGCCAGAATTGGAGTGCCTTACTCGCCAGCCACAGGAAAGCCTATTCAAAGTCAATCGGCTTCGGTAATTGTTGATAAAGTCTTGTCGCTTCCAAAAATGTCTAGAATTTATATTTTGGCTCCGATTGTCCGCGCGCAAAAAGGTGAGTTCAGAAAAGAGATGATGAATGCAAGAAAGCAAGGCTTTCAGCGCATAAAGGTTGATGGCAAAATCCATGATTTAAACGAAATTCTTCCGCAATTAGACAAAAACAAAAAACACGATATTGAAATTATCGTTGATAGAATTGTTATTGCCGAAGATCTAGGCAATCGCGTCGCTGACTCGGTTGAAACTGCTCTCAAAATTGCCGATGGCTTGATGTGTATTGAAATTGTAAGTTTCCCAGACAGTTCAAGCGAAATTAAATCTGGCGCCAAACCAAAGCTCAAAAAATCAACTGCAAAATCCGGCGAAATTATTGAAGAAAATTTCTCCAATTCATCAAACGAGCTTTTGAATGCCAAAGTAGGCGAAGTGGTTTTGTTTAGTGAAAAATTTTCTTGTCCAGTATCGGGTTTTACTATCTCAGAAATTGAGCCAAGATTATTTTCTTTTAATTCGCCATTCGGGGCCTGCAAACATTGTGACGGACTTGGAATCGAGCGTTATTTTAGCACTGATTTATTGGTCGAAGATGAAAATTTGTCTTTGCGCCAAGGTGCTATTTCGATGTGGCAAGGTGTTCAAGAGCGTTTTTATCAACAAATATTGTCGGCCATGGCGAGCCACTATAAATTTAGTCTTGATGTGCCTTTTAAAACCTTGCCCGACGAAATCAAAAACAAAATTTTTTATGGAACTGGCGATGAAGAAATCGAGCTTAAAATTGAAGATGGACTCAAGGCGATCAAAATAAAAAAATCATTTGATGGAATCGTTAATAGCCTAAAAAAGCGTATCGAAGAAAAAGCCAACGAAGATGGTGGTGAAGAGTTTTTGAAATATCAAGCAACCAAAAAATGCGAGGTTTGCGATGGTCATCGTTTAAATCCTCAGGCTCTTTCGGTTAAAATTGGCGGGCTTCACATTGGTGAAGTTAGTAGGTTATCGGTCGAAAAATCAATTGACTGGTTTAAAAATTTACCAAAAGCCTTGTCCCCAATGCAATTGCAAATAGCCGAACGACTTCTGAGCGAGATAAGGCGACGACTTGGATTTTTGTCGAATGTTGGTCTGGAATACTTAACCATTAATCGCGAAGCCGGAACGCTATCGGGTGGTGAAGCGCAACGCATTCGCTTGGCTTCGCAAATTGGCTCAGGATTGTCGGGTGTAATTTATGTTTTAGATGAACCATCGATTGGACTGCATCAATCTGATAATGATAAGTTGATAACCACCTTAAAAAATTTGCGCGACCTTGGAAATTCTGTTATCGTGGTTGAGCATGACGAAGAAATGATGCGCGAAGCTCAATATCTGATTGATGTGGGTCCCGGAGCTGGTATTCACGGTGGAAAAATTATTTCGTCGGGTAAGCCTGATTTTGTTATTCAAGATGATAATAGTGTTACGGGACAATATTTGAGTGGCAAAAAAACCATCGATATTCCAAAAAAGAGACGCAAAATTGAAAGTCAAAAAGTTATTCGTCTCAAGGGTGCAACGTTAAATAATCTTAAAAATGTTGATCTAGAGTTGCCCCTTAAAATTTTTGTTGCGGTATCTGGAATATCAGGTGGAGGAAAGTCTAGCTTGATCATCAAAACACTATTTCCGGCTCTCGATAAAATTATCAATAAAGCTCGCGTTATGCCGGGGCCTTATCAAGGTCTTTCTGGGCATCATTTAATTGATAAAATTATTGAAATCGATCAATCGCCAATTGGCAGAACCCCTCGCTCTAACCCTTGCACTTATATTGGAGCTTTTACATTTATTCGTGAATTTTACGCCAATCTACCTGAGTCAAAAGCGCGAGGTTATAAAGTTGGAAGATTCTCATTTAATGTTAAGGGCGGTAGATGCGAAACTTGTCAAGGCGACGGCGTTATCAAAATCGAAATGCACTTCTTGCCAGATGTTTATGTGCGTTGCGAAACCTGTCATGGCAAGCGCTACAACCGTGAAACGCTAGAAATCAAATATAAGGATAAATCAATCTCGGATATTCTTGAAATGACCGCTGAAGACGCATTCGGTTTTTTTTCAAACATGCCTCATATTCAAGAAAAGTTTAAAGCCCTCTGCGATGTTGGTTTGGGCTACATTAAAATTGGACAAAGCGCTACGACGCTCTCTGGTGGCGAAGCGCAACGCATCAAGTTAGCTAAAGAGTTGAGTCGAAAGGCAACGGGCGATACTTTGTACATACTCGACGAACCCACAACAGGACTGCATTTTGAAGACATCAATAAATTGTTAAAAGTTTTGCACAAACTTGTTGACGCCGGTAATTCTATTTTGGTTATCGAGCACAATCTCGATGTTTTAAAAACCGCTGATTGGATCATTGATATCGGGCCATCGGGCGGAGAAAAGGGTGGATATATCGTTGCCCAAGGAACTCCCGAAGCTGTTTCTAAAGATAAAAATTCGGTGACCGGCAAATATCTTGCAAAATCGTTAAAATCTTAAATTAAATGCAATCTATCACGCTCCAAGAATCCATGCTGGGTTATTCTTATTTGGTTCAAAAGGCCATGGACGAATTATTGCCGGCCAATTATTCTGAATCCAAAATAGTTGAGGCAATGCGCTACTCGGCTTTATCGCATGGCAAAAGAATCCGCCCATTTTTATTGATGGCAAGTGCAAATATTTTTGGATTTCCTTCTGGCAAAACTATAGCGGTGGCATGCGCTCTTGAGTTTGTTCACGTTTATTCGTTAATTCATGACGATTTGCCGGCTATGGATAATGATGATTTTCGGCGTGGCAAATTATCAAATCATAAAAAATTCGATGAGGCGACCGCAATATTGGCTGGGGACGCCCTTCTAACCTATGCTTTTGAAATTTTGTCAAAGCCTGAAGCGCACCCAAATCCTGAAATTCGTTGCGAAACTATTAGAATCTTAGCTAGTTCGGCCGGCTATAAAGGTATGGTGGGAGGGCAAATGATCGATATCGAAAATATCAATAATCAAATTTCTAAAGAACAAATTGTTAATATTCATCGACTCAAAACCGGAGAGTTGTTTATGGCTTCTGCTGAATGTGGAGCAGTTCTAGGTGGCGCCACTAGCGAAGAGCGCAAAGCGATTCGATATTATGCTCATGATCTGGGTTTGGTCTTTCAAATTAAAGATGATATTCTTGATCATAAAGAGGGCTTGATTACAAATCCAATAGATGAATTTTCGCATAAAAAGCCCAAAGAAAATACCAGCATTGTTGATATAATAGGTTTAGAAAAATCTTATCAACAGCTTGATTTTATTAAAGAGCAAGCCAAAGAGCATATCAGAATTTTTGGAGAAAGGGCTCGTTTATTGGTCGATTTAGTAGATTTTGTTGTTAATAGAACTAAATAACAATTAATCAAAATTAACTATAGTTGTTGTATAGAAACCAAAAATAAATCTTTTTTTAAGAATCCCTGTTGACAAACTATTTCGCAATCCTATTTTTTGCCCTTGCTTACATTTCTGATAAAAATCCCTCGACAAAATTGTATAACAATTTTTAAAAACGGCTTTTTGTTGCGATATGTTTGCGCCTTCAAGTTTAGAAACAAACCTATTTTAAAAACATATGAAAAAATTTTCACTAATCCTTGCGGTTGTTGCTTTGTTTGCTTCTTCTGCTAATGCTCAAACCCAAGCTCCAGCTTCTTCTGCGGTCGTTCAAGTTCCAGTTGCTGGTTCAGTTGAAACTCCAAAAGCTGAAGTTAAAAAAGCTAAAAAAGCTAAAAAAGCTAAAGCTGAAGTTTCTAAAGATGCTTCTTTAACCCCTCCAGTTGTAGTTCCAGTTCCAGCTGAAAAAAAATAGTTTGATATTTTAAATCGGATTGTTTCTAACGATGCAATCCGATTTTTTTTGGGATTTTTTTTGGGATTTTTTTGGGATTTTTTTGAAAAAACCCTCCTAAAGCCTTTGTGGTAAAAAAACTTGCAGTTTTTTTATCAAATTTTACAATCCCACCCTTACTAAATTTCTGCTACAAATTTCCATAAATTGAACAACGAAATTTACCAAATAATTTTCGCTAAATTTATAATAAATTCCTTTTCTAGCCGGATTAGCTCAGCGGTAGAGCAACTGTCTTGTAAACAGTAGGTCGTCAGTTCGAACCCGACATCCGGCACCACTAAAATCTTTATCCATACAAATTATGCAGCTGTTGTTTTCGATGCTTTTTTCGTTGCTCATAAATTTGTGGGGCGCGATTGTTCCTTTGATTTTTTTATTACCCTCTGCACTTTTTAGAAGCAGAAAAATTGCCGATTTTGGCGCCAAAATTTGGTCAAAAGTTTCTATTTGGATGTTAAAAAAAATATGTGGAGTCGATTACAAAATTATTGGCGCTGAAAACATATTACATGAACCATGTATCTTTGCGTGCAAACATCAGTCGATGTGGGAAACCATAATAATGCATTTGATAATTAAGCGTCCAGTCTATGCCTACAAAAAAGAACTTGAGTTAATCCCTTTTTATGGCTGGTTTTTAAAAGTAATGAGCGGAATAAAAGTTGATCGCAAAGGCGGTGCGCACTCTCTTAAAAGCGTTGTAAATCAGGCTAAATATTATCTTGCTCACGGCCAATCGATTGTAATTTTTCCGCAAGGAACGCGCGTTGGGGTTGGAGCAAAAATTGACCAATACCCTTATCAATCGGGCATAAGCGCCCTTTACAAAGCCTGCAATGTTAAGGTTGTTCCGGTTGCTCTAAATTCAGGAATTTATTGGCCAAAACGCGGCGCCATAAAAAAGCGCGGAACTATTTTGATTGAATTTTTGTCGGCAATTGATGTTGGTTTACCAAGGCATGAATTTGAGAAAGAGTTAACTCAAATTATTGAAGAATCTAGCGCTAAATTAGCTATTGATAAAATCGATGTAAGCATCGCTTAATATTTTTGCGATTGATGGGTTGCTAGCCGATTTTTTGCCAGCGATTTCTTGGTTATTAATATAAAAAACAGGCCTAATTAAAAGGCTTGAGCTAGTTAAAAATACTTCCCGTGCTTTCATAATTTCTGCTACTGAAAATTTTCTTTCAATCACGCCAATATTGAGATTTTTTGCGAGAGCGATAAGTCGATTCCGAGTTATTCCGCATAAAATATTATTATCAGCCGGATGGGTGATTAGATTGTTTTTATCGTCAACCATAAAAATATTCGCATAAGTTGCCTCGGTTACAACATTATCTCTTATAAATAGCGCGTCATCAAATCCTAAGTCTTTAGCTTTTTGATTAGTAAGAGTCGAAGCCAATAAATTGACAGTTTTTATATCGCAACGATGCCATCTAATATCTTGGGAGGTCATCACTTTAAACCCTTTGACAAATTCTTCGTTGCTTACCAATTTGCGCGGTGAAACCGTAGCGCAGATGGTTGGTTTTATGTTTTTTGGACAACTTGGGTGGCGTTGGGCAGTTCCGCGAGTAATTTGAATGTAACAAGTGGCAGATTTATCAAAATTATTTTTGGCGAACAATTCTAGTTGAATTTGTCGGAGCTGTTCCGCAGAAAAACTATGCTCAATATTAAGTTCTTTTAGGCTCCGCATTAAACGGACTAGGTGAGGTTCGCCATCAATAAGTCGACCATTTTCAAACAATGTGACTTCGTAAGCCCCATCGGCAAATTGAAATCCTCGATCTTCTATATGCACCATGCATTGCTCATGAGGCAAAAATTGTCCATTTAAGTAAGATATTCGGGACATGTTATTGTTAAGAGTATGTTATTGTTAAGAGTTGATTTTGAGAATTGATTTTCCGGCGTATCGAGCTTTTGATCCTAAGCGATTTGATATACGAAGAAGTTCGTTATATTTTGCAGTTCGATCTGAGCGACATAGCGAACCAGTTTTGATTTGTCCAGCATTGGTGGCGACCGCAATATGAGCGATCGTGGCGTCTTCAGTTTCGCCCGAGCGATGAGAAATTATATTGTTATAATTGGCTTTTTTGGCGATATTTACGGTTGCTAGGGTTTCGCTAAGAGTGCCAATTTGATTAGGTTTAATCAATACGGCGTTGGCCATACCTTTTTTTATGCCGTCGGTTAAAATTTGTGGATTGGTTACGAACAAATCGTCACCAACTAGTTGAATTTTATTGCCCAGCTTTTGAGTCATGGTTTGCCAGCCCGTAAAATCATCTTCCGCCAGCGGGTCTTCAATTGAAAAAATCGGATAATTATTCACCAAATTTTGATAATACTCGATCATTTCGAGGGACGAGAGTTTTTTGCCCTCGCCTATCATGTTATAAATTCCATTGTCATAAAATTCAGATGACGCGCAGTCAAGGGCCAGCATAATGTCGTCGCCAAGTTTGTAGCCAGCCTTAACAATAGCTGACGATATAAGATCAAGAGCCTCCATGGCTGAATCAAGATTGGGAGCGAATCCGCCTTCGTCACCGACGCTGGTGCTAAGATTCTTTTGCTTAAGAATAT
>VGDJ01000032.1 GCA_016869775.1 Alphaproteobacteria bacterium | reverse complement strand
CCAAAACCAAACCTACAAAATAAAAATTATCAACAAAAACAAAGTCGCCAACTCATCAAATCAGGTTGGTGATAAAATTTGTATTGTCAAAATCGAAGGTATTAATGATCGAAATCAAGCTGAGGTTTTGCGCGGTAAAGAACTTTATGTCTTGCGCGAAAATTTTGCTAAAACCAAAAAAAATGAGTTTTATATTTCAGACTTAATTGGGATTGATGTTGTAGATAATTCGTACCAAAAAATTGGCAAAATAATTAATGTTTTAAACAACAGCCATAATTGTTTAATTGAAATTGAGTTTTTAGACAATTTTATCTCTAAAAAAAATCTATATAAAGGCCTACAAAAAATTGATAATTTTCCGTTCAAAAATGAATTTTTTCCGATCGTTGATGTTGAAAAAGGTTTCGTGGTTTTAGAAATTGATGATTTAGAAATTTCTGAGATTAGTTCCAATGATGAGATTAAATTTTAGATTTCAAAATTTTGTTTTAAGTTTTAAAGATTAAATTTTATTCATACCTCTCTATAAAGCCCTAAGCGCGATATCTCTTCTAACAAAACCTTCTTTCCAATCAATCAAATCCACGACTTCATAGGCTATTTTGCGCGCTTCCTCAAAACTATCAGCTTCAGCGATAATGTTTAAAACCCTTCCGCCCGTGGCGATAACTTTGTTTTCATGAAAAGATGTTCCGGCGTGAAGAATTTTTACGCCCGCATATTTTGGTGTATTTTGAATTAGAGCTTCAACGGTTTTGAGATTTTTAATCTCAGAATTTTTGATATAATTTTCTGGATAACCGCGCGAACACATCACTACGCACACCAATTTTTTATTCGCATGAAATTCGATTTTATAATCGCTGAGTTTTTTATCGATTGCATGTTCGATCAAATCGATAAAATCGGACTTAATTCTGGGCAAGATTACTTGTGTTTCGGGGTCACCAAAGCGCACATTGAATTCGAGTAATTTCGGATTTCCGTTGTCGATCATTAGGCCGGCAAAAAGGATTCCGCAAAACGGAGCATTAATTTTATTCATGCCATCGAGAGTTGGTGCAATTATGGTGTCGATAATTTTTTGTTCTAATTTTTGGTCGATAAAAGGTGAGGGGGCGAAGGTGCCCATCCCGCCTGTGTTGGGTCCAGTTTCGCCTTCACCGACTTTTTTGTGGTCGTGCGCAAAGCCTAGTGGAATAAAATTTTTACCATCGCAAATAACGAAATAGCTAGCCTCAAAACCCCGAAGAAACTCTTCGATGATAATTTTTTTGCCCGCCTCGCCGAATTTTCCCGAAAAACATTGATTGATTGCTTGCGTGGCTTGTGTGGAACTGTCGGCGATGATTACGCCTTTGCCAGAGGCCAAACCATCAGCTTTTATTACGCAAGGTAATCCAATTTTGTCGATAAAATCTAAAGCTTGTTGTGAGGATTCGAAAGTAGCGTATTTGGCGGTTGGAACGTTGTTTTGTTGAGCAATTTCTTTCATGAAAATTTTTGATCCTTCGAGTTGAGATGCTTTTTTTGAAGGACCGAAAGCGCGAATTTTATTGTGTTGCAATATATCGATCAAGCCCTCAACCAAGGGTTGTTCTGGCCCGACAAAAACAAAATCAATTGCTTGGTCTTGACAAAATTTTACGATTAAATCGGCTTGATTAGCTTTAATAAAATCAATATTTTTGGCAACTTCAATGGTTCCAAAATTGCCGTTAATTATAAAAATTTGTGATAATTTGGATGATTTTTTAAACGCTTGACAAACCGCATGCTCTCTGCCTCCGTTACCAATTACTAAAATTTTTTTTGGGGTTAAATTTGCCATAATAAATATTTTTTGATTTTCAAAATTTCTGCTATTATCATAATTGCACCATTTTTTTTAAATAAAATTACTTTTTATGAGCCTCAAGGAGCATACTGTCAAATCATATGATAAAGACCTTCAATCAATTGCTGGAACACTCGACACCATGCTTGAGATGGTGACTCAATCAATTGATATGGTGGCCGAAATGATTAGAACTCGTGACATTTCTTTGATCGATAAAATTACTGCACATGATTACAAAATTAATTCCTTAGATCACTTAATCGAAAAAAAAGTTACGGCTATTTTAGCTCTTCGCCAACCTATGGCTGTTGATCTACGCTATACAATCTCATCTCTGAAAGTTTCTTCTAATCTTGAGCGAAGTGGAGATCAATCTAAAAGTATTATCAAAAAAATTGCTCGCATTGGTAATGAAAAGTTTGAAGACGGAGTTGAAAAAGCTCTTCTCGATATGATTAGTTTGACCAAGCAAATGGCTCGTGAAGCCCTTCAATCATTCAATAATCATGATATTGAATTAGCTAATTTAGTTTTAAAACAAGATGATGAAATTGATAAAATTTATAGTGATCTATTCGGTATTATAAACCAAGAAAACTTTAGTCGGGAGCAAGTTAAACGTATTACCAATACTTTATTTATTGCCAAAAGTTTTGAGCGTTTGGCTGATCATTCTACTAATATCGCTGAAATTGCAGGTTTTGTTGTAACTGGCGAAATAAAATAAGCATGAAAACCAGAGAACAAAAACGCGAATCGGGTCAGATTGCCAAGAAAGATAATAAAGATTTACTTGGTTTTGCTGAAAAATTTCCAAAGCAACAAATGGAGCGCAAGCCTGATTGGATAAGAGTCAAGGCTCCAACGTCGCAGGGCTATCTTGAAACAAAAAAACTTTTAAACGACAAAAAACTGCACACGGTTTGCGAGGAGGCTGCTTGCCCAAATATCGGCGAGTGTTGGGCCCAAAAACACGCCACGGTGATGATTCTTGGTTCGGTTTGCACGCGAGCATGTTCTTTTTGTAATATTGAAACTGGCAAACCAGATGCTATTAATCCGCACGAACCCGATAATGTTGGTGATGTTGCAAAAGTCTCTGGCCTTAAGCATATTGTAATTACCTCAGTTGACCGCGACGATCTTGATGATGGTGGCGCTGTGCAGTTTGTTAAATGCATTGAAAATGTTCGCAAAAAATCACCGCAAACTACTATCGAAATTCTTACTCCAGATTTTTTGCGCAAAAACGGCGCTCTTGAAATGGTTGTTAAAGCTAAGCCCGATGTTTTTAATCACAATATCGAAACCGTTCCAGCTCTTTACACCTCAATTCGTCCGGGAGCAAGATATTTTCATTCATTATGGTTGTTGAAGCGCGTTAAAGAACTTGATCCAACTATTTTTACAAAATCTGGTTTGATGGTAGGACTTGGCGAAACCAAAGAACAAGTTTTGCAAGTGATGGACGATATGCGTAGTGCTGATATAGATTTTTTAACGATTGGCCAATATCTTCGCCCCACTATTAGGCATGCTCCAGTTGATCGTTATGTTCATCCTGATGAGTTCGAGTTTTATCAAAAAATGGCCTACAACAAGGGTTTTTTGATGGTTTCATCATCTCCTCTGACTCGATCTTCATATCATGCTGGCGATGATTTTGAAAAAATGCGCAACGAAAGGCTTAAAAGACTCGGAAGTTTCTAAATTTCTAAATTAAAGAAATGTAAATCTATTTATAAATCTCTTCTGCAAGCTTTTTTAAAGTTGCTGAAAGCTCTTTGTTTTCAATGTTTTCGAGCTTTTTATCAATTTTATAATTTAATTCTTTAGGAAGTTTTTTTGAACTTAAATCAAGATCAATTTCTTTTGGCTCTTGTTTAATAATAATTTTATTAATTGATTTAAAGCCGTATTTTGTAGCAATTCGTTCGATAATAATCTCGGAATTGTTTTCGATAAAAAAGCCTGTCGCAGAATTAAAAACTGCAATGGTTAATCTTATATTTTGGTGTTTTTTATCAAAATTTACCATTTTTGGAGAACAAAATTTGGCATATTTTTCACCTATAATTTGAGGCCAGTTTTTAACTAAATTGTTGATGATTATAAACTCTTTTTTGGAGCCGTCAAAAATTGGAGAAAGAAGATTTGAAACTTTTTCATCAATGGTTTGGAGGCCATATCTTTTGTTAGTTTTTTTGGGATATGATTTTGATTTCATTGATTGTCAAAGTAAGTTTTGTAGAATATATTTTTAACCAACATAAATTATTAAATTAAAATTTATTTATGCAAATTTTTTGTAATGAATCATTTCCAAATTCACGTCTTAGAAGGGGCAGATATAGACCAGCGATGCGCGATTTAATTGCCGAAAATTCTATTCTACCGCATCATTTAATTTTACCAATTTTTATAATTGAGGGCAAAAATTCAATCGAAACAATTGATTCATTGCCCGATGTTTATCGTTTTACAATTGATAGGGCTATTATTAAAATCAAAGAAGCATGGAGCCTTGGAATCAAGGCTATTTCACTGTTTTGTGTTGTTGAACAAAATCGTAAAAATACGCAAGCTAAAGAAGCGATTAATTCTGATAACTTGATGTGTAGGGCTATTCAAGAAATTAAAAACGCTGTTCCCGAGATTTTAATTATGGCTGATGTTGCGCTTGATCCATATACTTCGCATGGTCATGATGGTATTATCGATGAAAATTATTTGGTTAAAAACGATGAAACTATCGGAATTCTGTGTGAACAATCTTTAATTCAGGCGCAAGCGGGATGCGATATTATTGCGCCATCAGATATGATGGATGGAAGAGTTAAACTAATTCGTCAATGCCTCGATAAAGAAGGATTTGATAAAGTTTCTATAATGGCTTATTCAGCAAAATATGCCTCAAACTTTTATGGTCCATTTCGACAAGCTGTTGGTTCGGATAAAAATTTAAATAGCCAAAATCCTCATAGCAAAAAATTTAGCGATAAAAAGAATTATCAAATGGATTATCGCAATAAAAATGAAGCATTGCGTGAGATAGCTTTAGATATATCTGAAGGAGCCGATAGCATTATTGTTAAGCCGGCAATGACATATTTAGATATTGTTTCTGAAGCTTCACAAAATTTTGTTGTGCCGATTTTTGCTTATCAAGTGAGTGGTGAATATGCCATGCTCAAACTTTTATCAAAACATACTCAGATAGATTTTAAAGACCTTTACCTCGAGAGTTTGTTTTGCATTAAAAGGGCGGGAGCAACCGGAATTATTAGCTACGGCGCACTTGAATTATTTAAATAAAACAATTTTAAAAAGGTTTTATAAAAATTTGTAAAAATATTAAAAGATTTAGCTTTAGTTACAGGTTTTTAACAACAAGAATTTTTTAAAAACTATAAAACAAATTTAATATCTTTTTTGAGAAAAAAATTTGGGTGGTTTTCATAAAAAAAATCAAGGCATTTCTTATAATTTTGAACATCAGAAAATATTGCAAAAAATGCACTTCCGCTTCCAGTCATTTTTGTGCAAAGGGGTGAGAATTTTTCAAGATTTTGTTTTAAAATTTGTAATTCTTGATTGATGTAAAAAGCACTTTTTTCTAGGTCGTTATGATTATTTATAATTAAATCAATAAAGCTATTTTTTAAAAAATAATTACTATTTTTTTTTGGCAAATATTGTTGATTGGATTGATTAATTTGATTTTTAAAAACTGTAAAAACTTCATTGGTTGAGAGTTGAATTCGAGGAAAAATTAATAAGTTTTTATATTTATTTAAATTATCAATGATGAAATTTGATTGGTGATTTTTAAAATTCTCAATTGGATTAATTATTTCACCGCGTCCTTCGACTAAGCATATTTTTTCTTCAAAAAAAAACGGCAAATCCGACCCAAAAATGGCCGAGATTTTTTGCATAGTAGTTTTTGATAAATTTAAGTTAAAAATTTTATTTAAAATTTTTATAAAATATGCCCCATCCGATGATCCGCCCCCAAGTCCAGAGCCAACCGGAATATTTTTTGTTAAAGAGACTTTTACTGCTGATTGAAGGTTAAATTTTTGACTAAAATAGGTAAAAATTTTATGGATAATATTGTTGTCATTTAGATTTTTTGAAAATTCTCCATTAATCACGAGTTCAAATTGATGATGTTTTTCAACTTTTAATTCGTCATATAAATTTATTTTTATAAAAATCGATTGAAGTTCGTGAAAACCATCTTCTCTGAGGTTATTAATTTTAAGGAATAAGTTGAGCTTGGCTGGACATTGAGTTTGTAAAAACATTAATTTTGAGTAAATTATTTAATGTTCAAAACAACTGCGAAGTTATTGTTATTGCGTTTTAAGAATAGAAATACTTTTTTATTTTTCTGAGCTTGGTCGCGAATAATTTCTTTAAAATTTTCAAGTGAATTAATGTTATTTTGGTTAACGGATAAAATTATATCTCCCACTATAATACCTTTTTCAAGCGCTTCAGACTTAGTCATTACTTCATTTACAATTAAACCTTCCACTCCATTATTTTTGTATTCAGCTAAGCTAATACCAAGAATATTTAATAATCTTGGTTGAGGTTTTTTATCGAGAATTTTGGATTCAAACTTTTTGGAATCAATTTTATTTTCGTCATCGCGAGATTTTTCAACTATTAAATTTAATGTCTTGGTTTTGCCATGGCGCCAAACTTGTACCTTAACAATCTTATTGATGGGTGTGCGATTTACAATTTTGGGTAGAGATTTCATATCGTCAATTTCTTGATCATCAAAACGAGTTATGACATCGGTTGGTAAAATTCCGGCCTTATTGGCTGGCCCATTGACAACAACATCGCTTACAAAAGCTCCGTGTATTTTGTCTAGTTTTAACGAGTCAGCAAGTTCATCAGTCAAATCTTGAACAGAGACGCCAATCCAACCTCGATAAACTTCGCCAACCTCGCGTATTTGATTAATAACCTGAAGGGCATTATTGGATGGAGTTGCAAATCCAATGCCAACACTTCCTCCCGAAGGAGAAAAAATTGCTGAATTGATTCCAACGACTTCACCTTTGGAGTTAAATAATGGCCCTCCCGAATTACCCTTATTGATTGCTGCATCAGTTTGGAGGTATTCATCAAGTTGACCTGTATTAATGTCACGACCTCGAGCTGAAATAATGCCAATCGAAACCGAGCCTCCTAGGCCATATGGATTGCCTATTACTATTGCCCAATCGCCAATTCTTGATTTATTTGAATCACCAAATTTTGCAAATTTTAGTTCTTTTGGTGAATTAATTTTTAGCAACGCCAAATCAGTTTTTTTATCAACTCCAACCAGCTTAGCTTTATATTTTGACCCATCATGTAAATTAATATTTATATCAATCGAATCTTCAATTACATGTCCATTTGTAACTATATATCCATCTGGAGAAATTATAAAACCAGATCCAATTGAAGTTATTTTTCGGCGTGAATCTGGTTCACGATTAGTTCGCTCATCAAGAAATGATCGAGAATTATTAGTGCTATCCTCGTCGTTAATGTTATATTCTAGAGATGTTGAAATATTTACCACCGTTGGTAATAAATCTTCGATTGTGTCGGCAAAACTCGGAATTAATTGAGATTTCGATGGAACAATGTTGGGTTGAGAAAATGAATTATGACTTAAACAAATTGCGCACAAAATAAATAAAAAAATTTTAGAAAATTTGTGGGTCATGGAAATTATTTTTTGGAGTTGCTAAAATACTTGAAGAAGTTGCTATCTGGAGAAATGATCATTTTGGTTTTGTCGTTACTGAGTGCGATTTTGTAGGCAATCATTGATCGATAAAAATCAGCGAAATCAGGATCTTTGCCGAATGAAGAGGCGTATATTTTGTTGGCTTCTTTTTCACCATTACCACGAGTAATATCAGAAGTTTTTTTAGCTTCGGCTAAAATAATTGTTTTTTGCTTATTGGCTTCGGCTCTTATTTTATCAGCTTCTTCGGCACCTTTGGCGCGGATTTCGCGCGCTTCTTTTTCGCGCTCGGTTTGCATTCTAGCATAAATTGCATCAGAGTTTTCTTTTGGGAGATCGGCACGCATTATTCTAACATCGATAATTTTGATGCCAAAAATCTCAGAGGATAAGCCAACTGCATCTTTAATTTTACGCATTATAGTGCCACGATTTTCGGTAAGAAGTTCATTGAGAGTTACTTCGCCGATGACTTGACGTAGGCTTGAATCGAGGATTCCAGAAAGCTTGTTAGATAAGCCGTTAGAACCACCAACGGTAGTGTAAAATTTTAACGGATCAACGATTTGGAATTTGGTGAAGGCATTTATAATTAGGCGTTTTTGGTCGGAAGCTATAACTTCTTGTTCAGGAAGCGATAAATCGATTATGCGTTTTTCAAAGTAAATTGCATTTTGTATGAATGGCATTTTGAATTTAATTCCCGGTGTATTGATAACTCTGATTGGTTCACCAAATTGGAGAATTAAAACTTGTTGTCTTTGATCAACAGTAAAAAATGAGCTTTGAAAAGTTATAATTGCAAGAGTGGAAACAATTAACAACTTTTTGATTGATTTTTTCATATTTAATTTGAATTAAGTGGTTTGTTGGTTTTGTTGATGTCGTTTAGAGGAAAGTATGGAGTTATGGCTCCGGAACTAGCGCTTTTGTCAATGTATATTTTGTCAGCCTCGCCGTATATTTTTTCCATAGTTTCTAGATAAATTCGGCGCTTTGTTACTTCTTTTGCCTTAATGTATTCGTTATATACTGCCAAAAATCTAGATGCCTCACCTTGGGCGTTTGCGACCACTTGTTTTGAATATGCTTCAGCTTCTTCTTTAAGTTGAGAGGCAGTTCCTCTGGATCTTGGAATTATGTCATTAGCAAAAGCTTGCGCTTGGTTAATTTCTTTTTCTTTGTCAGCTTTAGCGGTTTGAACATCTCGAAATGCATCTATCACTTGTTCAGGTGGGTCAACTCGGCGAAGTTGAACTAAAACTATCCTAACTCCGGCGCTGTAGGAATCTAAAATTTCTTGCAAAAGGTTTTTAGCGTCTTGTTCGATTTGCATTTTTCCATCAGATAGAGCTTGAGCGATAGGCGTACGGGCAATAATTTCGCGCATCGCACTTTCGGAAGATTTACGAATTGATTGATTTGGTTCGGCAATATTAAAAACAAAATCTTTGATATTAGCTACTTGCCATTGAACCTGAAATTGAATATCGACGATATTTTCGTCGCCCGTGAGCATCAAACTTTCAGCGTTAAAATTTCGTTGACCAATATTGTTGGATGATTTTTTGGTTGATGAAAATCCAAATTCCTCGGTATTAACTGTTGTAACGCTTTTTTTGATTACTTGTCCAAATGGGTATGGAATGTGATAATTTAGGCCGGGTTCTGAAATGCGATAAAATTTTCCAAAATATAAAGTCACGGCATTTTCATCGGGGTCAACTTTATAAAAACCGAAGCTCAAATAGGTTAAAATTAAGACTAGAATTACGATCCCGATCCCCGATTTTGGTGTTTTAGGTAGATTTTGGGATTGACCAAATAGATCATTAAAAAACTTAAAAACTTGTTTGATAATTTTGGTAATAAAATCATCTGAATCATTATTGTTATTGGAGGAGTTGTTATTTTTTTTAAAAAAATTATTGGTATTTTTTGAATTATTTTTGTTGGAATTTGATGAATTATTGCTACCGCTACTTGAATTTCCACCATTGCCATTGCCTTGATTGCCGTTATTGCCACCCCAAGGGCCTCCGCCCCATGGGCCAGATGAGTTGGAAAAGTTTTTGAAGTTATTAAGAATTAGCTTGAACATCGAAATAATGTTTGAATTTATTAAAATTTTGGGAGATATTTGCTTACACGATATTAATTTTCTACAATATCAAATTCAATTAAAATTTTCAATGCCAATCAACGATTCTAAAACCCTTGCCGATTTTATAAATAAGCCTTCCGAGGTCATCGGTGTTAAAAAAATAATTCTAGTTGCGTCTGCCAAAGGTGGAGTTGGAAAATCAACTTTAGCTTGTAATTTAGCACTTTTTTTAGCGCAAAAAATTTCATCAGTTGCTCTGGTTGATGCTGATATTTATGGGCCTTCAATTGCTCATCTTTTGGACATTAAAGATAAGCCCGAAATTATCGATAATCAATTTCAGCCATTAACTAAAAATAATTTAAAAATTATGTCGATTGCCAATCTAACTGATTCAAATCAAGCGGGAGTTTGGCGTGGACCAATGGTAACTAAAATTTTATATCAATTAATTAGAAGCGTAAATTGGCAATTTGATAACAAAAAAGTTGAAGTTATGGTTGTTGATATGCCTCCCGGAACTGGCGATGTCTATTTAAGTATGGCTGAAAAATTTCCAATTGCGGGCGTGGTCTTGGTTTCAACACCTCAAAGTATTGCCGTTATTGATTTAATCAAATCGATTGATTGTTTTAAAAAACTCAATATTCCGATTTTGGGTTTAATACAAAACATGGCTTTTCTTGAGGTTAATGGTGATAAAAAATATATTTTTGGTCGCGACGGAGCCAAAGAAATATCCAAAGAATCACAAATTGATTTTTTAGGAGAAATTGAAATTATGGATTCAATCTCTCAAGCCTGC
>VGDJ01000031.1 GCA_016869775.1 Alphaproteobacteria bacterium | reverse complement strand
ACCTAAATCTTTAGCAAATTTTTCGATTAAATTTTTGGCAAGAATCAAAATTTCTTGGTCTTTTTTGATCAAAGCATATTCGATTTTTTCGCCAACCGCCAAAGCTAAATTTGAGGGCAGGGTCCAAGGGGTTGTAGTCCATGCTACCATAAAACATGTTTTGTCGTCGAATTTAACGCCGATTTTGTTGCATAATTTTGCGCTCGATTCGGCGTTTAATTGAAACTTAACTTTTACGGTTTTGCTGGTTTTTTGGCGGTAAGCATTGTCCATTCTGGTTTCAAAATTTGAAAGTGGAGTTTGGCACGCCCAAGAGTAAGGCACAACTCGTAAATCTTCATAGAGCAAACCCTTGTCAAACAGCTCTTTGAAAGCCCAAATTACCGATTCCATGTATGATAAATCCATGGTTTTGTAGCTATTTTTGAAATCGACAAAACGGCCTTGACGCGTGACATAATGTTCCCACTCGCCGGCATATTTCATTACCGATTTTTGGCAGGCATCGTTGAATTTTTCGATACCAAATTCTTTGATGGCAATTTGCCCAGAAACCGCTTTGCCAGTTTGTGCGGTAAGTTCTTTTTCGGTTTCCATTTCGACTGGCAAGCCATGCGTATCCCAGCCGAAACGTCGTTCAACTTTTTTGCCTTTCATGGTTTGATAACGTGCGACCAAATCTTTAATGAAGCCGGTGAGCAAGTGGCCATAGTGCGGAAGGCCATTGGCAAAAGGTGGGCCATCGTAAAATACAAATTCGTTTTTAGAATTTTGTGGATGGCGACAATTTGAATGATCTTTTAAAGCACAGTTATCAATGATTGGTGAGGTGTAATCTTCGTCAATTTCATTACTAAAATTGCGAATTTCAACTGATTTTTCGAAAATTTTTTGGTCTTTCCAAAACTTAAGTATTTGTTCTTCCATCTTAGCAAAATCAAGGTTTTGATTAGCATCGGGGTATAATTTATTTTTCGTCATTACACTTTAAAAAAAGGATTTTATTTTATGAAAAATTTTTCTAAAATTATCTTAGATAATTTAATATTTTAGAAATATGATGAATATCTATCTTCACTCGCGCTCATTTTAAGAATGAGTTTTAAATTTGCTAAAAAATTTTTAAAAAATCATGAAAAAATTTAATATCGGAATAGCCGGCCTTGGCACTGTTGGTCGTGGGGTTTATGAAATATTGCAAAAACAAAAAGATTTACTCACTCTTCGTACTAATTGCGATTTTGAGGTTGTGGCTGTTGCTTCGCGTTCAAGAAAAGATTTTGTCGCACCATCAATTCGCTTTTATGATAATGTTTTGCATCTTGCCCAAGACGCCAAAATTGATATTATTGTTGAAGTAATGGGTGGTTATGATTTGGCAAAGGATTTGATTCATAGTGCTCTAAAAAATAACAAAAAAGTTGTAACCGCTAACAAAGCTCTTCTTGCTGAGCATGGTAAAGAAATTCAAGATTGGGTCGATAAATATCAAGGAGTGATTGGTTATGAAGCTTCGGTTGCTGGCGCTAATCCGATAATTAAAGCTTTTCGCGAAGGTTTCGTGGCCAATGAAATCACCGAAATTTTCGGCATTCTAAATGGTACTTGTAATTTTATTTTGACTAAAATGAAAAATGAAAAACAAGACTATAAAATTGCTTTAAAAGAAGCTCAAGATCTCGGTTTTGCTGAAGCAGATCCATCTTTTGATGTTGAGGGTAATGACACCGCCCACAAAATAGTTTTATTATCTTCTTTAGCTTGTTCGTCTTTGCCAAACTATAAACAAACTTATCTCGAAGGTATTAATAAAATTTCTATTGATGACATCAACTTGGCTGACGAACTTGGCTACAAAATAAAACTTCTTGGAGTTTTTAAAAAAATCGGCGATCAGATTCAGCAATCAGTTTATCCAGCTTTAATAAAAAATTCTGAAAAAATTGCTCAAGTAGATGGTTCGTATAACGCCATACTTTCCAAAGGTAATAATTTTGAATATAATCTCATGATTGGGCGAGGAGCTGGTGGCAATCCAACTGGTTCAGCGGTTGTTGCTGATATTGTCGATGTAGCTTGCCAAACAAAACATAATTTTTTGTTTAATGCTGAAAGTGTAAATCTTCAACTCGCAAATATTATCAATATTAGTCAAAGGTTTGGGCAATATTTTATTATTTTCACCTTTGATAAAAATAATTTATCTAAAGCCAGTGTTATTGAACAAATTTTTACCAATCGCATTAATCCTGCTCAATGTATTTTTAAAGAAAATAATTCACTTAATTCCGATGATACTAAATTTTTGATTACCGGGGCTATTTTGACTGAAAATCACTTTGAACATGAAATTGTTGAAGCAATTTCCTTGATAGATAAAAGCCTTGTGAGCAATATTAAATTTATCCGTGTTGAACAAACTAATTTTTAAAAAATGACCGATTTTGTCCTTGAAATTTTTAGCGAGGAAATGCCCGCTAAAATGCAAAAAAATGCTGTTGAAAATTTTAAAAAAATCGCCGAAGAAATTTTTAGCAAAAACAATTTAAATGTTGATTCAAGCTTATTTAATACCTTTATTTCTCCGCGTCGATTGGTTTTGATAATCAAAAATCTTAAGCCCGAACAAATTCAATTAGCGCAAAAAAAAGTTGGTCCAAAAACTGATGCCGAACCCAAAGCTCTTGAAGGTTTTTTACGTTCAACTGGCAAAAAATCATTTGATGAATTATCGATAATAGATGGTTTTTATGTTTATGAAATTCCTGAGTCATGCATTCAGACTGTTCAAATAATTTCACAATCATTGCCGTTAATTATGCAAAAAATGCAAAATTCGTGGCCAAAAATTATGCGTTACGATGTTGATGGTGGCAATCAAGCTAAATGGATTAGGCCTATTCGTTCAATATTGGCATTATGTGGTTCTGAAATTTTAGACTTCAATTTCGCTTTTCAAAAAGCATCAAATATAACTTTTGATAAAAGTGGCAATCCTATTTTAATCAATAACGCCAAGGATTACGAGGGTATTTTGCTAAAAAATAATATCATTATTAATCAACAAATTCGTAAACAAAATATTTTAACTCAAACTCAAAAAATTTCCCAAGAACATCAAATTTTAGTTCCAAATAATTTTGCAAATTCAGTCTTACTCGAAGAGTTGGTCGGAATGTCTGAAAATCCCAATATTTTAATTGCAAAAATAGATGATAAATTTTTAGAGTTGCCAAGCGAAGCCCTCAATTTGACTTTGCAAAGCAATCAAAAATATATTTGTTGCCATGATTTTGATGGCAAATTGTCTGCTAAATTTTTATTTGTTTGCGATTGTGCAGTTAATGATTCAAACCAAATAAAAATCATTAAAGATAATGAAAAAATCATGCGCGCGCGCCTAACAGACCTTGAATTTTTCGTTGATGAAGATCTTAAAAAACCTTTAGCTCATTACACAGAAAAGCTTGCCAAAGTAATTCATCATCAAAAAATTGGCACTATGTTTGACAAAGTTGAAAGATTTAAGGAGATGTCAAAATTTTTGTCGATTTTTGTCCCGCATTGCGATATTAGCTTAATTGATAATGCTGTAAATTTATCGAAAGCTGATCTAGCTACCAAAGCAGTTGCTGAGCTTCCAGAGCTACAAGGAAAGTTTGGAAGTTTTTATGCTTTAAAACAGCAACAAAATCATAAAATTATTGAAGCCATTCGCGAACATTATTTACCGATTGGAATTGATTCACCAACCCCTCACACTCCACTCGGAATTGCTTTGGCCATTGCCGATAAAATTGATAACATCGTCGGATTTTTCTTGGTCGGTGAAAAACCTACCAGCTCTAAAGATTCATATGCTTTGCGTAGGAGTGCTTTAGGTATAATTCGCATCGCGCATCAACATAATATTGCGTTTCCAATTCGAATTTTGGTCGAAAGATCACTCAAAACTTTTTCGCCTAAAATGCTTAAAAACTATATTTCGGGAGATAAAAAAGAGTTTTTCATCCTCAAGAAAAAACTTATTGAAGAAATCGTCAGTTTCATAATTGAGCGCCTCAAATTTTACCTAAGAGATCAAGAAAATATTCGCCAAGATATTTTAAATGTTGTCATGAATGATTACCTTGAAAGCCTTGATTCTCATAAGATGGTCGATATTTTATTTTTAATCAAAAAAATTAAATTTCTTAATAATTTTGTAGTAAATAATGATTATCAAAAACTAATCGAACTATATAAAAGAGTGGCCAATATTTTATCTATCGAAGAAAAAAAAGATGGCAAAAAATACTTTGGGCGTCCATCGGTTTTGGGGTTTAAAAACAAATATGAAAAACATCTTTATCGACGCATCAAGCAAGTTTCGCGTGATTTTTACAAATTAATTACTAAAGCTGAATTTGAAAAAGCTTTCGATCTTCTTGTGGTTATTGAGGCGCCACTAGCTCACTTTTTTGATCATATTGTTGTCAACGATGTCGATCTTTCAGCTCGTGAAAATCGCCTAATTCTGTTATCATTAATTCGAGATTTATTTAACGAGATCGGCGATTTATCAAAAATTGAATTATAATTATTCTAGCAATTCAAAACTCAAATTACTGGCGATTTCCTTCAAAATTTTATTGATCTAAATTTATGCGTCTAACAAATTACTTTATTCCAACTCTTAAAGAAAATCCAATTGATGCCACTGTGGTTTCGCATCAACTCATGGTTAGGGCAGGTATGATTCGTCAAACTGCTTCGGGGATTTATTCGTGGCTTCCGTTGGGGCTGAAGGTCTTGCGTAAAGTTGAAAATATTATTAAACAAGAAATGGACAAGGCTGGCGCTCTTGAAATTTTAATGCCAACGATTCAGCCTGCTGAACTCTGGGTTGAGTCTGGTCGTTATGACGCCTACGGTAAAGAAATGCTTCGTATCAAAGATCGCCACGATCGCGATATTCTTTATGGCCCCACTCACGAAGAGGTCGTGACCGATATTTTTCGTAAAAATATTTCTTCCTACAAAGATTTACCAAAAAATCTTTATCAAATTCATTGGAAATTTCGTGACGAAATCCGTCCCAGATTTGGCTTAATGCGTGGTCGAGAATTTTTGATGAAAGACTCGTATTCGTTCGACATCGACGAAAATTCGGCACGCCAAACCTACAATTTGATGTATGAAACTTATTTCAAAATTTTCTTGCGTATGGGGTTAAAGCCGGTCGCACTTAGGGCTGATACCGGTGCAATTGGTGGTGATTTATCGCACGAATTTCATATTTTAGCTGATGTTGGCGAGAGTGCGATTTATTACGACAAAAAACTCGACGAAATTTATTCTGCACAATTTTCCAATCAAATTGATTCTGAAAATATTCAAAATTCTGATGCTAAATCTGATTTTGTCGCGCAATTAAAACCTAATTCTTCGCTCGAAATCAAGTTTGATATCAAGGCTCTGCAATCAATATACGCAATGGCTGATGAACTTCATGTTTTAGAAAAATGTCCGCTTGCGCCAGAAAATTTGGTTACGCGTCGTGGAATTGAAGTTGGGCAAGTTTTTAACTTTGGTTTAAAATATTCAAAAGCTCTTGAGGCAAGTGTTATGGGGCAAAATGGCGAGAAAATATATCCAAATATGGGTTCGTATGGAATTGGTGTGTCTCGAGTTGTGGCGGGCGCAATTGAAGCTAATCATGATGACAAAGGAATTGTGTGGCCTAAAGCGATCGCGCCGTTCGATGCAATTTTGATAAATATTCGTGCTGGTGATGAAAAATGCGACGCGGTGTGCGATAATTTGTATAAAATTTTAGCACAAAAAGGTGTTGATATTTTGTATGACGATACCAAAAACACTTTGGGCCAAAAGCTTGCTATTGCTGATTTAATCGGTATTCCAACACAAATTATTGTTGGTCCAAAATCATTAGAAAATGGCAGAGTTGAAATTAAAGACCGCCGAACTGGCACAAAATCTGAAGTAACTCTTGCAGAGATTGTTAAATATGAAAATTAATTCTTTAGATTTATGAAAAATGAAATAGAAAAATTCGATTCAAAAGAAAACAGAGACAAAATGCTGGAATATATTAAAAGAAACAATAACAAAAGAAACATTAAGAAAATAGTGAATTTTTTTGATCAAAATAAAAATAAGGATATCGAAGAAAAATTTTTAGATATGATCTTTGATAAGAATTACAAAGATTCATTTTTTAGAATGGAAATTTATGCAAACAAAGATGTTAATCTTGATACTTTACTTGAAGTTTATTTTGAAAATAATCTATCTTTTATTTCAAAAATTATTAGAGAAATTGGTATTAAAGAAAATAAATCGTCTGTTAGACTTATAATTGAAGCCTTTAAAAAACTCTTCAAAGATTCAAATAAAAATCCCCTTGATCCAGCGGGTAATGTTGATCCACAACTACCTAGCACATCTCCCGATCCTATGCAGAGTCAAAGTCTTGTGAAACCTACTGTTAGAAGTTTAATTGAAGCCTATGAAGCCCTCGTCAAAGATCCAAAAAAAAATCCCCTTGATCCAGCGGTTAATTTTGATCCACAACTACCTAGCAAATCTCCCGCTCTTCCAAAGAGAGGTGATAGTCTTGCGCCACCTGCACGTAGCCCCAGAAGGGTTGAAATATAATATACTTTCTCCCTTAGCTCTTGGAATCAATCTCAAGAGGTTTTTAAGGGTGGTGAAGCTATTTAATATCAAGTTTAAAGAATCAGGAAAAAGCCAAGATTTAAGAAAAATAAATTTCCCAAAAACTCAGCCCAAAACCTGATTTTAGATATGTCGATAAATCAGCCAAATCAGGTTTGGGTCATTAATTTACTAAACTTCCTTATCAAGATAAATTTATGTATTTAGCGACAACTCTTGATGCTTTAATTCTTGATGCTTTTACCAGAGAAGTTATTGCGTGGAATATTAGTAGCGGACATAACCAAGAATTGATCAAATTTAAGTTAAAAAAATAGAATGATCTTTGCTGATCAATTTTGAAGCGAGCGTTTGTTTAAAAAAGGCGAAGAGTTCAGTGATTCAAAATCTATTAAAGTGATTTACCACCACTAGGCCCAACTTGAGATGATTGAGGTTGTCCAATATTATTTTGCGGAAGGTGCATTTTAATTTCAGCACTTTTTATATCTAAAGTATTTTTAATATGTTCTTTTTTTGAAACTAATTTCACAGCGGCCATTTTTTGATCGCACATATTCTCAACAATTTTTTTGTGATATTCTTTTAATTCTTCTTTATGATGCTCGTCTGACTTAATTAGTTCTAAGGTGTAATTTTTTGATTTTTCAATAGCGACATTAATTCTATTAATCTCTCCATCGTCTGAAATAAATAATTTTGACAAAGCATCTAAATAAATTTGGGGATCTTTTTTAAAAGAAAAAATTTCTTGTGCAGGAGGATTTTCATTTGAAGTTAAAAAAGAATCAAGTTCACTAAAATATTTATCAACCTCTTTTATGTTAATATTTTCTAGAGTTTCCATTGTAAAATGATGATCCAAATGATCATCATTATTGGCGATTCTGAAATCAACAATCATAGCCTTTTCTTTTCTAGTGAAATTGAAGATGGATGTTTTAATACCAGTATTTGGGTAATTTTTTTTAATATCAAAAAAATTAAATAACTTTACACAAAATTCTAAAGCGCATCTATGAACACTATCTCGATTTCTTCTAGGAATTGATAATCTTGATTCTTCATCAGAATCTTTGTAACTAGTTTCTTTGGCATGATTAGTTTTTCGATGTTTTAAATCCTCGGTTACAATCATCAAAATTCCATCTTTCGTTAAAATGCCCTCACATTGTGGTCCAATTTTCAATTCTTCATTAATCTTATAAAAAAAAATTTCATTAAATTTTGAACCTACTGATGTTCCTATGCCATGAAGAGCGGGCTTAATATGATATTCTTTATCGTTATGATTAATTATAAAATGACAGTTACTGTTAACGCCTCTTATATCGTTTGTTTTTGTTATAGATACCTCGTTTTCGGTTTTAAATTTTTTTTTGAACAAGACTTTAATTTCATCCATAAAACCTTCTTCTGAGCATATCTTAGCAATATTTTGTTTGGCATCATCGTCTGAGATAACAGATTCTTTTAAAAAAATACTTTCGGGAGGTTGGATAGTGATACTTAATCTGGGACGTCTAGGGTGTTTTTTTGGGGGGCTCTTAGCCGGAGAAACTGGACTTCTTTTTCTAGAAGCACTTATTGGTGAAGGAGGTGGGGTAGATGGATTTGTCATACAAAATATTTTTTAAAAATGATATTATAAATGTTATAAGTTGGTGTATTGGAATAAAAATAGTTATTAATAAATATAAAAAATTAAATCTAAAGATTGTTATACGGATTATTGACAACAAAATGCAAAATGTGTTTATATGTATAGATTGATATTGATAAATTGATGGCTGAGCCTGTGATGGATAAGTCTGGAAGGTGAGGTTGTGATTACGCTGAATACTTTAAGTGATTTTAAAGCTCGTTTTTAAAATTTAAAAAACTGTATTCGGAATTGATGATTTAAGAGTTTTTTTAGAAATTTCGTGAATGTCACCAACTTTCATTTCGCCCAAATTAAATGGGCCGAAACTAACCCGAATTAGCCGATTTACTTGAAGTCCAAGATGTTCCATAATTTTACGAATTTCGCGATTTTTGCCCTCGGTGAGTGAAATTGTAAGCCATGAGTTAGATTCTTTTTCGGTGTCAATTTCAACTTTGATTGAGCCATATTTTATGCCGTCAACGGTGATGCCTTTTACCAAAGCTTTGAGTCTATCGTGGTTAAGTTTGCCAAAAACTCGTACCCGATATTTACGAATCCATTTATTTTTTGGAAGCTCCATATAGCGTGCGATCGCGCCATCGGTTGTTAGAACTAAAAGTCCCTCAGTATTAAAATCGAGCCGACCAACGCTAATAAGTCGGGGTAAGTTTTTGGGTAATAAATCAAAAATTGTTTTTCTGCCTTCGGGGTCTTTGTTGGTGCATATGAAGCCGACTGGTTTATAAAATAAAAAAACTCGGGATGGTTGTTTTTGGTTAATTAATTTGCCATCGATTTTTATTGATTCATCAGTGATTAAAATTGCTGGATGATCGATATATTTGCCATTTACTTGAACGCGTCCTTCAAGGATTAAAGCTTCAGCTTCACGCCTAGAGCAATATCCACTTTGGGCAATCATTTTGGCAATTCTAAGGCCTTTTTGGGGTTCTTCGAGCGAAGATTCTCGATAAGTTTTAACCATGATTTTTTGTTTTTTGATAAAGATTAGCTTGATTCACAAACTCGCCAAAGAGCTTTTCATCAGCTTGAGAAGTATGAAATTCGGGATGCCATTGCACACCGAGGCAAAACGGATGATTGGGTTTTTCAAAAGCTTCGATTATTCCGTCGGAAGCAGTGCCAACAACTTTGAGGCCATCGCCAATAGACTCAACAGCTTGATGGTGCGAAGAGTTGCTTGAGAATTTTTCTGTTTGGGTAATTCGATAAAAGTTTGAATTTTTGTCAACGGTGATTTCGTGATAAGGTGCGCCATATTCTTTAAATTCGGCAAAATGACTTTGTTCGTGATCCATAAATTGTGGGTGATCAGGAATATGTTGAAGAATTTTACCGCCGTGCAAGATACTGATTAGTTGCATACCATTGCATATACCAAAAATTGGCAATGGGGTTTGAAGAGCTTTGCTAACAAATTCATGTTCAAAGTTTTCGCGCATCAAATTTAGTTTAACGCTTGGGTGAATAAAATTTTCACCGTAGCGATTTGGATGAATATCCATATAGCCTCCAACTACCATTAAGCCGTCAATTATGTTTAAATAATTATCAATTTTAGCGTAATCATAAGTAATGATAATCGGTAGCCCTCCAGCCGAAGAAATGCCGTCAATGTAGTTTTTGCGAATGGCGTAAAAATCTTTTTTAGAATATGTGTTGTCGGCGCCGTTTTGAAAATCCGGTAAAACTCCGATTACTGGATAGTTTTTTGATTTTTTGGTCATTGTTTGATTTTTTGATATTCAATTGCCGAAGCCAGCGAAGCCATTTTGGCGATTAATTGATAAGTTGGAATAAAATTTTTGTTGATATCGATGATATTATTGTCGTTTGGTAAGTTATCAAGATTGAAAAAGCTTGCGCCAGAAGCATTTAGACTGATGTGATTGTCGCGTTGCTGATTGCAACGAAATAGATATTGCGCAACTTCGCCATTAATCATGTAAATCATTGGTTCGCAAGGATTACCACTAATTTTATCATGAGTGATTACGCCTTCTTGTACCATAACTTTATGAGTTTGAATGGCGCCTTTAAGCATATTCATTTTATTGCGCTCTTTTTTGTTTATTTCGACGACATCTTGCGCGCTTGAGACAGACCAAACCGCCATTCCATAGGTGCCATTATCGGCTTTGATATAACAATAAGGTTGTTCTTTGATGTTGTGTTGGCGGTATTTTTCGGCGATTTTTTTTAAAAGATTATCGACATTTTTTTCTAAACATTCGAGGCCAATATTTTCTTTAAAATTTATATCATCACATCTTTCGTGCATAGATGAAATAAGCCACGGGTCGATGCCAATTATTGAAGCGACTTGTTCGGCAATTTGATTATAAATTGTAAAATGATGAGATTTGTTGCGTTGAAACCAGCCCATTTCAATCGGCGGATTAATTGGTGTTGAGATATTATTCAAAATTTCTGGAATACCGTTGGTTAAGTCATTGTTGAGAATGGCATAATCCGCCACAATATTTTGATTATCGCTGTTTGTGATAGCTAATTTGCCAGAGATCTTTTGAAGTGGAAAAAGAGTTATCGACGAATGGTTTTCAAGATTAAGAGTTTTGGCGTTCTGAATTTCTGGATTATAGG
>VGDJ01000030.1 GCA_016869775.1 Alphaproteobacteria bacterium | reverse complement strand
ATGGCAAGCGACAATCAAAATAAATTCCGCATAAAATTATAACTAAAATCGAGGTTAAAAAGAAGGCTAATGAGCCAGCTCGAGATTTTTGGTAAAATTTTGCACTTTTGACTGATTTTCCGACAACCGCCGCCATAGCATCTGCAAAAGTTAATATCAAAAAGCCAGTCACCGCCACAGCTGGATGAAAAATTGTAAAATTTATTACTGCACAAAAAAAGGCCCAAGACACGCCCGACAGATGTTTTCTACTTAACTCTTTTTCGCGCATAATAATTTTAAAAAACGGGGTAATAGCAGAGCCAACGGAATTATATTTGCACCTACAATAATCAATGCCGATTATGGCAATTGCCAACGGGATGAATAGACACAAAAAACTTGTTTTTCCAAGATTTATATAGAGGAGGGGAATTAGAGAGAGGGCGATGTGAAAGAGTTTTCGAAGTATTTCGTGCTTAATAAGCATGTGCTATTTTTTAGATTTATCACTTACGCCATTTGAATCTTTGTCTTGGTAAATTACAATTTCGTCTTTACCAACATAACCAAGTATTTTGCGCGATTGCTCATCAACTAAATCAAGATCGAGAGACTCATAATCCATAGCTTTAATCATGTCTTTTTTGATGCGGATTTTGTTAATTAATTCAACTTTATCGTTCTCAATTCTGCGAGATTCTTTTTTAAGAGAATAATATTCAATTAAGCCTTTATCTCCAAAAATCGATACGAACATAAAATAAAAAATTAACGAAAAGGCTATGCAATAAGACAAAAAAACAGATTTATTAATGCGATTTTTTTTAACAAAATTGTATATTGTATATCGTGTGATAACCATTTTATGAAGCTATTTTGACTTTGTGAAATATCATTAAATAAGTTAAATAATTTTTAATTACTAAGATTTATTACATAATTCTTTGGCAACTCTAACAATATCTCGAGTTTTAGGAAGAGCCAGTCTCTCAAGATTTTCTGCATATGGCAAAGGCGCATCAACTGAAGTAAGTTTTTTAATTGGCGCATCGAGATAATCAAAAGCTTCATCGATTAAAATTGAAGCGATTTCGCTACCAACAGAGCCAAAGGGGAAACCTTCTTCAACCGTAATGCATCGTGAAGTTTTTTTAACCGATTCAACAATTGTTTGACGATCAATCGGTCGAATAGTTCTAAGGTCGATCACTTCAGCAGAAATACCAATAGAATCAAGTTCTTGAGCGGCTTCAAGAGCATACTTAACAACTAGAGAGAAGGCAATAATCGTAATATCCGAACCCTCGCGCAAAACTTTCGCTTTCCCAATTTCAACAACATGATCGTCGTCATATTCTTCTTCAAAATTAAACCCATAAGTAATTTCATTTTCTAAAAAAACTATCGGATTAGGATCGCGAATTGCCGATTTTAATAAACCTTTTGCATCAGCAGAAGAGTAGGGAGCTATAACTTTCAGACCGGGAATTGAACCATACCATGAAGCATAGCATTGCGAATGTTGGGCTCCAACCCTAGCGGCAGCGCCATTTGGACCTCTAAAAACGATCGGACATCTAACTTGCCCTCCCGACATGTAGTTGGTTTTGGCAGCAGAATTGACAATTTGATCAATGGCTTGCATGGCAAAGTTAAAAGTCATGAATTCAACAATTGGACGAAGCCCAGCAAAAGCCGAACCAACTGCTAAACCAGCAAAACCGTGTTCGGTAATTGGGGTATCGATTACTCTTTTGGAGCCAAACTCAGCCAAAAGACCTTGGGTAACTTTGTAGGCACCATTATATTCGGCGACCTCTTCTCCCATCACAAATATTTCGGGATGTTTGCGCATTTCCTCGGCCATTGCTTCTCTGAGGGCTTCGCGTACGGTAAGTTTTCTGAGAGTCATATCTTAATTGTATATCTCGGTTAAAAGCTCTGATTCATCAGGCTCGGGGCTATTTTTTGCAAATTCAACAATTTCGTTAACTTGATTTTTAATTTCATCATCAATTTTTTTGATTTCACCTTCGCTGGCGAAACTATTTTGTAAAATATTATTGCGTAAAGTATCAATTGGATCGAGATCTTTTTTACAATTCACCTCTTCTTTTGAGCGATAGGTAGCCGGATCAGACATTGAATGACCCCGATAGCGATAAGTGTCCATTTCAATTATCATTGGACCATTGCCAGATCTGACATAATCAACACATTTCTGGCCATCCTTGATTACATCAAAAATGTCCATGCCATTAATTTTTACACCGGGGATATTAAATCCGATTCCACGCTTGTGTAGCTGATCAATTGAAGATGACCGGGAAACTGAAGTCCCCATAGCGTAATGATTATTTTCAATAATAAATAAAACCGGCAAGTTCCATAATTTTGCCATGTTAAAGGCCTCATAAACTTGACCTTGATGAGCCGCGCCATCTCCAAAATAACAATAAGTTACGTTGTTGTTGCCTTTATATTTATCTGCAAAGGCAAGGCCTGCGCCAATTGGCACCGACGCCCCAACTATTCCATGACCACCGTAGAAATGCTTTTCAAGATCAAATAAATGCATTGATCCGCCTTTGCCTTTTGAAGAACCGTCACGACGACCAAGCAATTCAGCCATAATTTTCTTGGGATCAGAACCCACAGCAATCATGTGCCCATGATCACGGTAAGTTGTAATAACTTTATCGCCTTCAATCATAGTGAAGCGCATGCCCGAAGCGATAGCTTCTTGACCAATATATAAATGACAAAATCCGGCGATAAGACCCATTCCGTAGAGCTGGCCGGCTTTTTCTTCAAATCTTCGAATCAACAACATTTCTCGATAAAAACCAAGCAACTCGTCTTTTTTAAAATCTTTGATAGAATTATGTTTAGAACTAGACTTAGAGCTTGAGACTAAAGATTTACTAACCATTGTTTGCAGTTTTAGTTTTTTTAGATTGGATAAATTTTGAGACCGTCATTGAAATATTTTTTTATTTAAATGTCAAATTTAGGCTTAAAATTTAAAAACAATTGAAACTAAAATTTAGACTTTAAATTTCGGTTTAAGATTTACCGGATAAATTGATGAAACAAGAAAATTAAAGGTTCGGATAATCAGATTTTATAATTTTTATAATATGTCCAAAACAAAATTTAATAAATTCTGGCATCAAATTATACAGAGCGTATATCGCTACCAAAATACTAAAAATAATACCAATATAGTGAATGAGTTTATACAAAAAACCCTTAAGTTTTTCAGAAAATTTTATGTTTTTATGACCGTCCGAAGAAAATTCATTCATAGAAAAAAGTTATTCATAAACAAAAATCCATTCGTTATGAGATGATTTTTTGAGAATTTGATAATTTTAATTGCGCAACAAAAAGTTTTTAAAATATAATATCACCAATTTCAAACAATATTTTCAATCAATTGATGCTCGAAAATTATTCCTTAATTTCAATATTAACAATCATAGCTTGTGCAATTTCTTGCGCAATTTTGGGAAATTTAGTTTTATGGAAAAAGCTCTCCTTTTATGGCGACGCAATGTCACACTCAACTCTCTTTGGAGTTGCTATCGGAGTTTTTTTAGAAGCTGATCAGGTTATGATTTTAATTATTTTTAATCTTGTTTTTACCGCGCTAATCAATTTATTTTCACGCCAAAAATCTTTTGCTATCGATAGTGTGGTTATGATTTTTTCATATTTTTTTATTGCTTGCGCAGTGCTATTTAATGAAAATTTTAATAAAAATTTTGAGTTTGAAGAATTTCTTTTTGGCGATATTTCTCAAATTTCTAAAACTCATCTTACCCTTATATCTGCAATGTGCGCCTTAATTTTGGCTTATATTTATTTTTACTTAGATAAACTCCTTATAAGTATAATTAACTCCGATATTGCGACAGTCAGAAATATCAATCAAAGTCAGATTAATTTTTATTTTATGATTTTATTATCTCTGATGATTGCCTTTGCCATAAAGGTTACAGGAATTTTTTTAATTACCGCACTGATGATCATTCCAAGCGCATGTGCACGAATTTTTTCAAAAAAACCTCTCGAAATGATTATTAAAAGCGTAATTATTGGTGTTTGCGTTTCGTTATTTGGACTTTTAATTGCTTCAAATTATAAACTCTCGATTGCGCCGACCATTATTTTTATTCATTGCATCATATTTTTTATTTTACTTATCATAAAAAATTCTCGTTATGCCAAAATTTAATCATAAAACCGCAGTAATTTTATTTAATCTTGGCGGACCAGATAAATTAAGCTCGGTTAAGCCTTTTTTATTCAATCTTTTTAATGACAAAGCGATAATTTCGTTACCCCAACCATTCAGATTTTTACTTGCTAAACTCATCTCATCAAAAAGAGAGATAAAAGCCCAAAATATTTACCAAAAAATCGGCGGTAAGTCTCCATTACTAGACATCACTTTATCACAAGCTGACTCTCTTGAAAGAGAATTATCCTTCAGTGGCAATTTCAAGGTTTTTACTGTTATGCGCTATTGGCACCCTTTTGCTCATGAAGTTGTTGAAAAAATTCATAATTATCAACCCGACGAAATAATTCTTCTTCCGCTTTATCCACAATATTCATCAACTACCAGCGCATCTTCAATTAAAGATTTTGGAGATAATTTTATGAGCAATAAAATACCAATAAAAATTGTTTGCTGTTATCCAGATCAAGATGATTTTATAAAATCTCATTGCCAAAATATCCTTAAAACTCTTCAAAAAATTAAGATCGAAAATCACTCAAATATTCGCATTTTGTTTTCGGCTCATGGATTGCCTCAAAAGGTTATAGACAAAGGCGATCCCTATGTTTTTCAGATTGAAAATAGCGTTAAAAATATCCTCGATAATCTTACGATTATGATTAAAAAAAACGATACTCTCAATATTGACAAAATTGACCACCAAATTTGTTATCAATCTAAAGTTGGTCCACTAAAATGGACTTCTCCAAGTCTAGAGCAAGAAATTAGGCGAGTCGCCCTCGACCAAAAAATTCCCGTAATTGTCCCGATTGCTTTTGTCTCTGATCATTCCGAAACCTTGGTTGAACTAGATATCGAATATAAAGAATTATCCGAACAAATCGGCATCGCCGAATATCATCGAGTCAACGCTTTAAACATCGACAGAGGCTTCATCAATGCTTTATCAAAAGTCGTATTAGCAACTTCAAAAAATCAAGATTCAGCAATATTTTGTGGTGAAAATCCATGCAGAATATGTCCTAAAAACTTTAAATTATGCCCCAATCAAAATCACAGTTAAAATCACCAATTAAATCAGTTGTCAAATCAATAAATATCGAGGTCGAAGTTAAATCAAAAAGATGGCTAGAAATCAACGATATTGAAAAATTTATTAAATCTCAAAGCGTTAAATTAATTGAATTGTCGCCACTTAAAAAATACCTAAAAAATGGAAGCCTTTTTGAAGCTTCAATTAGTCTTTGCTCAAACACACAAATCAAAAAAATTAATCAACAATTTCGTAATATCGATAAACCCACTAACGTTTTATCATTCGCCAATTTAGATGAAAAAATTATCCAAAAACATGGCCTCAAAAATGCCATAGGAAAAGCTAAATACATATTTTTAGGAGATATAATTTTGGGATTTGAATATATTAAAAACGAGGCAAAAAATAATAATAAAAAATTTAATGAACACTTGACTCACCTTGTCATTCATGGCATTCTTCATCTTATTGGATATGATCACGAAGATTTAAAAATGGCATCCGTGATGGAAAACTTAGAAATTAAAATTCTCAAACAATTAGGCATTAACAATCCGTATTCTAAATGAAATCTTACAAAAATTTTAGCTTCAAAAAACTCATAAATTTATTTTTTAATTTATTGGGTAAAAAAAACAAAAAATCATTTTCTTCAATCATTAATCATGTCACCGAAACATATGAAAATGAAGGATTTATAACTAGCGAAGAGAAAAAAATGTTTCGCAATATGGTTAATTTTGGCGACAAAAAAATTAATACCGCCATGACGCCCAGATCGGACATAATTGCTATTCGAGAAGACTCGTCGCTTGATGAAATTAAAAAAATTATTACCGATGAAGAACATACTCGAATTCCAGTTTATCGCGATAATATCGATCATATCGTTGGATTTATTCATAGCAAAGATTTGGCTAAATTTTTATGCGACTCAAATAATAAATTTGAAATTGCTAAAATTATTCGTAAAATTTTGTTTATTCCTCGCTCAACAAAATTACTTGAAGCGCTTTTAAAGATGCGCTCGGCAAGAGTTCACATTGCTATTGTACTTGACGAATTTGGAGCGGTTGACGGCCTAATAACCATCGAAAATTTACTCGAACAAATTGTTGGACAAATTGATGATGAGCATGATATTCCTCTTGAAAGTTCATTTTTCCAAATCAAAAAAATTGATGACGCCACCTATCAATTTGGGGGCAGAGTCGAAATTAAAAAATTTGAAGATATTTTTAATATAAAATTTGAAGATTGCGATGCCGAAACAGTTGGTGGATTAACTATCTATGCTTTCAAAAATATACCCAATATTGGCGACAAAATTGAAAAATCTCGATTAATATTTCGCGTAATTGATGCCGACAAAAGAATCGTAAAAACCGTTGAAATTAAAAACTTAGATAAAAACTTAGAATCAACAAATAACTAAAAATTTCTTTATTCATGAACAATTGCGAAAATTATCCTAACGCTACCCAAAAAAGTCTTCCGATTTTTCATATTGGTGATTTCATAATCCGCGAAGAATGCGAAGACGACATAGAAAGCTTTTTTGAATATTACTCAAAACCTGAGGTTAACAGACATATTTTATGCACAATTCCTAAAAATATTGAAGAAGCCAAACATGATTTCTATTACTGGAAAAACACCTATTTGCGGGGCGACGGGGCATATTTTGCCATTGCCAAAAAAGATTCCAATAAAATGATTGGCTCTATCGGATTAACAGGCTTTAACTCTTATCACAAAAGAATCGAAATAAGTTATGATTTATCAAGTGATTATTGGGGAAAAGGAATAATGAGTAACGCCATAAAAAAAATTTGTGATTTTGGCTTTAAAGAGTTTCATGTAAATAGAATTGAGGCCAGTGTTGTACCAACAAACTCGACTTCTCGCAACCTATTGATTCGCAATAAATTTTTACTTGAGGGCTATCTTCGCCAACATCGTTTTCATGAAAATCAATTTAGAGATGTGGTGTTTTTTAGTTTGTTGAAAAATGATTTTTATAAATAGTCCTAAAAATTAGTTTGACATTTGTTATTTTAATTAGTTAAATGTGCGCCCCTTATTTAGATAAGTTAATTGAATTTTAGGCCATAAAACTCTTAGGTCTATCTTCTAAGGGCTTTCTAAAGACTTTCTTAATTCATCCGCAATCAACAAGATTTAAAACTCAGATTTAAAATCTTTCAATAGCGATGGCATAAATATTAACAAGGGCTCATTGAAATCTAAAAGTTATATCGACTTATGAATAAAACATATACTGCAAAACCAAGCGAAATTGAAAAAAAGTGGTGGTTAATAGACGCTGAAAACTTGGTCGTTGGCCGTTTATCCACTTTAATCGCTAAAATTTTACGCGGTAAACACAAAACAACATTTACTCCCAATCTTGATTGTGGTGATCATGTTGTTGTAATAAATGCTGAAAAGGTCAAATTTACCGGCAAAAAATATGCCGAAAAACTATACTACTGGCACACTGGCTTTCCAGGTGGCATTAAAGACCGCACCGCTAGGCAAATTATTGAAGGCAAGCACCCAGAAAGAATTCTTGAATATGCGGTATCCAGAATGATTTCTCGCGGACCTCTTCAAAGAGATTTAATGGTTAAACTTCATATCTACAAAGGTTCTGAACACAAGCATCAAGGTCAAAATCCACAATTACTTGATGTCGGAGCAATGAATCGTAAAAACAAAAAAACCAACTAATTATGACTGGAATTATCAAAGAAAAAATTATCGATTTGAAAAATAATAGCGAAACTGAAAACAAAGTAGTTTATCAAAAAGTACGCGACTCTCTTGGTCGCTCTTACGCTACCGGCAAAAGAAAGAATGCAATTGCCAAAGTTTGGATTAAACAAGGTTCTGGAAAAGTTACCGTTAACGATAGAGAGGCCAGAAACTACTTTGGTCGCGAAATTCTAGTTAATATTGCCAAAGCTCCGTTGGGCGCCACCAAAAACGACAACAAATTTGATATAACTGCAACAATTTTAGGTGGTGGCAAAAGTGGTCAAGCTGGGGCTTTATCTCATGGCATCAGCAAAGCTCTAGTGTTGTTCGACCCAGAAAACCAACCAATTCTTAGATCGGGTGGCTTTTTAACTCGCGACCCAAGAGTTGTCGAAAGAAAAAAATACGGTCTCAAAAAAGCTCGCAAAGGTCAAACTTATCGCAAAAGATAGTTTATCTTGGCTTTATAAGCATTGGTCTTCAAATACGACTACTTTTAACTATCCCAGTTGCAGTCTTGCAACAAATTTTCAACCAATAAAATGGGCAATCTTTTTTTACCTAAAAAAATTTATATAGCCTCAGATCACGCCGGATTCAACCTTAAAAAATTCATAATTGAATCTCTTAAAAAATATCAAACTGAAGTTTTTGATCTTGGTTGCGATTCTTCCAAAAACTCAGTCGATTATCCAGATTTTGCCAATAAATTATGCGATAAAATTGATGACCAAAGTTTTGGAATTTTAATTTGCGGGAGTGGTATTGGCATCTCAATTTCGGCCAATCGTCACAAACAAATTCGCGCCGCTTTGTGCCACAACAAAAATACCGCCAAACTTGCTAGAGCTCACAACAATGCCAACGTAATTTGTCTGGGCGCAAGAATTCTAAAGCCCAAATACGCATTGAACATCTGTAAAACATTTTTATCTCAAAAATTTGATGGAAAAAGACACCTATTGCGAGTCGAAAAACTGGCAAAATAACCCAAAAATAATTAGAAGCTTTGGTCGAATCAAAAGCCGCAAACTCTCAGACCATAAAAAAAATTTATTAACTGATAAAATTAAAGAATATCAAGCTTTAGACTTTAATAGTTCACAAAAAATCAATCATTTAGAAATTGGCTTTGGTTTTGGCGATTTCATTTTTAACAAGGCCAGTGAAAATCCAACAATAAACTACTATGGTTGCGAACCACACTTAAATGGGATTGTTCATCTTTTGGGAATGTTAGAAAAGCATCCTTTATCAAATCTTAAAATAATTAATAATGATTTAAGGCTAATAATTGACAAAATTCCCGACGACTTCTTTGAAAAAATTTACATTTTATTTCCCGATCCTTGGCCAAAATCTAAACACTTCAAACGGCGCCTCATAAATAATTACTTTCTCGATAATTTATTAGCGAGAATTTTAACGCCTAACGGTAAAGTTATCATAGCTACCGATCATAATTCTTATAAAACTTGGATTTTAAGTAATATTTTGAACTCAAAGAAATTTAAGTGGTTAGCGAATTCAAAAAATTCATGGCAAAACTTTCCCAGTGATTGGATAGAAACTAAATATCAAAAAAAAGCTCGTGCCGAGGGCAGAGAATCAATTTTAATCGAAATTATAAAATATGATCGATAACTCAAAGCTTCCAATTGTTAGAGGTCAATATAAATTTGACTCTAGGGTTCCAAACTGGTTTGATCTTGAGGGAAGAGCGGAAGTTTTATTTAAACCCAAAGATTTAGAAGATTTGTCGACTTTTTTGAAAAATGTCGATACAAAAATCAAAATACAATTGATAGGAGCGGGTTCAAACGTTATTATTTCTGATCAAGGAATAAGTGGTATTTTAATAAAACTATCTTCTGATTTCGCTAAAATTCGACACGATGACTCAACAATTACAATAGGCGGAGCATCGCTTTGCCAAACTGTTGCTCAATATTGCCACAATTATGGACTGGGTGGCTTAGAATTTTTAAGTGGAATTCCCGGAACAATTGGTGGCGCAATTGCAATGAACGCAGGATGCTATGGATCAGAAATTTCAAATAATTTAATAAAAGCCAAAGCTCTTGATTTTGAGGGAAATTCTTTGGAAATAAATAATAGTGATTTTGGATTTTTCTATCGCGGTAATAATTTGGCTAAAAAATATATTTTTATCGAGGGTGTATTTAGCATTAATTTAACTGACAAAATTTTAGTGAGAGAAAAAATAAATCAACTCCAAATTCAGCGCGAATCTTCCCAACCAATTCGCGCTAAAACAGGCGGGAGTACTTTTAAAAATCCTCCTCAAAAAAAAGCTTGGGAACTAATTGATGCTATTGGCTTTAGGGGTAAAAAACTTGGTGATGCGCAATTTTCATCAAAACATTGTAACTTTCTTATAAATATCGGAAAAGCTAAATCGGATGATCTTTTAAATCTTGGTAATGAGGCGAAAAAACAGATTCATGAAAAATTCGGGATCGATCTAGAATGGGAAATAAAAGAGTTAAAATGATTATTTTTTATTATAATTTAATTTTTAACAAAAAAATGAACCCTCAACAAACTCTGTTTTTTAATGTTTTATTACAAAATATAAATTATTTCAAAATTACCAAATACAAGTTTGACATCTTAAAAAACTTTAAAAAAATAAAATTAATAAACATTATTTAATACTAATAATATCATCTCATGAAAAAACAAACTAAACAATTCTTAAAACTTTCTTTATGCGCCTCTTTTTTAGTTGCCATTGCTCCAGTTTTAGCCAGTAGCCTTGGTCTAGCTCAAGCTTTTGCTCAGACAATAGCTGAAGCAACAGCTAACGCAACCTCTAATGCTTTAACCAGAGTTATGTGTAATGCTCTTAGAATTGTTCAGGGTAGCGCTGGTAAGACTTTTGCCGCTTTTGCAATTATTGCTGTTGGTATTGGTTTTTTCTCTGGTAAAGTTTATAAACTTCAACTGAATATTGAATTATTTTGAGATGTTTTAAATCAAAATGCGATTACTTAAAAAAAACTTGCTAAATCAAAATTAATTATTAAATTTCCTTAAAATAAAATTTCTAATAAACCAATCAATCAAAAATCTATGAAAAAACAAACTAAACAATTCTTAAAACTTTCCTTATGCGCCTCTTTTTTAGTTGCCATTGCTCCAGTTTTAGCCAGTAGCCTTGGTCTAGCTCAAGCTTTTGCTCAGACAATAGCTGAAGCAACAGCTAACGCAACCTCTAATGCTTTAACCAGAGTTA
>VGDJ01000029.1 GCA_016869775.1 Alphaproteobacteria bacterium | reverse complement strand
AGCGTCGCAAAAAGCTTTAAAATCAAGCCCATTAAAAGTAATGAAGATTACTAAAAACATAACTGGTCTCAAAGTATCTCAGGCTTTAACAATTCTAAAATTTTCAAAATTAAAGCTTTCATCAACGATCAGAGCAATAATATACTCGGCTGTGTCTAATGCTGAAAATAATCACAATATGGATGCTGATAACTTGTATATTAAAGAAATAAATGTTGGAAGGGCTTTTGCGCTAAAAAGATTTTCAGCTCGAGGAAGAGGAAAATCAAGTAGAATTCTTAAAACATACAGCAACATAACAGTTATTGTTGAAGAAAATATGCTTAGTGATAAAAAAGTAACTAAAAACGAGGAAAAATAAATGGGACAAAAGGTAAATCCAGTTGGATTCAGGCTTCTAAATAACAAAAACTGGGAATCAGTCTGGTATGATCGCAAAAATTATTCAAAAAAACTAATTAGCGATGTAATAATAAGAAGTTTTATCAAAAAAAATTATGCGCACTGTGGAATAGGATCGATCATAATTGAAAGACCATCAGACAAAATAAATTTAGTAATAAAAACTTCTAAGCCTGGGGTATTGATTGGAAAAAAGGGTTTGGATATCGAAAAAATTAATCAATCGGTAGAAAAAATTGCAGGAACAAAAGTTGAAGTTAAAATTGTTGAAATTGATAAACCAGATATAAACTCTTCCCTCGTAGCTCAATCAATTGCTAAACAATTAGAGGGTAGAGCTGCCTTCAAAAAAGCTATGAAAAAAGCCATGCAGTCAGCTACAAAATTTGGAGCTTTAGGTATAAAAGTTAGTTGTGCTGGAAGACTTGGAGGGGCTGAAATTGCAAGAACTGAATGGTATAAAGAAGGTTCTGTTCCCCTTCATACCCTGAGATGTAACATAGATTATGCAACAGCCAACGCGTATACTGGCTACGGTGTTATTGGTGTTAAAGTCTGGATTTACAAAGGTTTTGTAGAAAAAAAGAAAATTTCAACACTATAAATAATTTATAAGATAAAAAATGCTAGTTCCTGCAAAAACAAAGTATAGAAAATCCCAAAAAGGAGGGAAAAAAATCCTCGGAGTTTCTGCTGTCGGAAATGTTTTGAGCTTTGGTTCATTTGGACTCAAAGCTCTTGAGCCATCAAAATTAAATTCAAAACAAATTGAATCCGCCAGAAAAGTAATTACCAGATATATGAAGAGATCTGGAAAACTTTGGATAATGGTTTTTCCTCATACGCCGGTAACAAGAAAACCAGCCGAAGTTAGAATGGGAAGTGGTAAGGGAAATATAGAATACTATATTGCAAAAATTAAGCCCGGAAGAGTTATATTTGAAATTGATGGAATTGATTTTGAGTCAGCTCATAATGCTCTTCTCAAAGCTGGTTCGAAACTACCGTTTAAAACAAAAATTATAAACAACAATTAAAATGATAGAGCAAGATAAAAAAACAATGTTGCAGAATATCTATAATCACAAAATGGATTTACTTAAAATAAGGATTAAAAAAACATCTGGAGAACAAGTTAATCCAAAAGATATAAGAGCAAAAAGAAAAGAAATTGCTAGAATATTCACAAAATTAAACAACAAAAAGTAATTATGAAGGCAAAAGTTATAGGAATTATTGATCTAAAGACAATAAAAGTAATTTCAAATACATATAAAAAACATGAGCGCTACGGTAAGTTTATAACCGTAAGTAAAAAATTTATTGTTGATACTAATGGTAAAGAAAATATTGAAATTGGACAAGAGGTTGTTATATCAAACTCAAAGCCCATATCAAAAAAGAAAAAGTGGATAATTAAATAAATATTTTATGATTCAAATGCAAACAAATCTAGTTGTAGCTGACAATTCAGGAGCAAAAACTGCTAGATGTATTAAAGTGCTTGGCGGATCTAATCACATGATTACTGAAGTTGGCGATATAATAGTTGTTTCAGTAACATCTGTAAACCCAAACTCTAAAATGAAGAAGGGTCAGGTTGCTAAGGGCGTTATAGTTAGAACTAAAAATAAAATCGTAAGACCAGATGGAAGCTTTGTTAAATTTGATGACAATGCAGTTGTTTTGGTTGATAAAGAGAATGAACCAATTGGTTCCAGAGTATTTGGTCCAGTTTCAAGGGAAGTCAGGCAAAAAAATTTTCTTAAAATTGCATCATTAGCATCGGAGGTTCTGTAATGGCAAAAAAATTTAAAAAAGGTGATAATGTAATTGTTATTACTGGATCAGATAAGGGTAAGAGGGGTAAAATAATATCTGTCCAAAAAGATAGAGTTTTAGTAGATGGTATTAACCTCTGTACATTTCACAAAAAACCATCTGCACAGCAACCCGGTCAAATAATAAAAAAAGAAAAAACTGTGCACATTTCTAATATCTCGCACCATGAAGACGGGAAGCCAATAAAGATTAAATTTGTGATTAATGGAAGTGAAGATAAAAAGCTCACAGACAAGAATCGCGTTTCAAAAAAAACAGGAAAAAAAATTGATTAATAATGCAAACGATAACCGAAAAACTATATAAGGATTCAATTCCAGAAATTAGAGAAAAATTTTCATATAAAAATGAAATGTCTATTCCAAAAATTAAAATGATAAGTATTAATGTTGGAATCAAGGCTGTAGATAGCGATAACAAACTTTTATCATATCTATTATCTCAAATCTCGAATATAGCTGGACAAAAAGCTGTTCTAACTAAATCAAGAAAAGCAATATCAACATTTAAATTAAGAAAAGATTTGCCAATCGGATGCAGAGTTACGTTAAGAGGAAAAAAAATGTACCAGTTTCTTGACAAGTTAACAATAATTGCTCTCCCAAGAATTAGAGATTTCAGGGGGCTGTCATCCAAAGGATTTAACGAAAGCAATCACTATAGTTTTGGAATAAAAGAACATAATATTTTTTTGGAGGTAGATCTCGATAATATACTTAAAATATTTGGACTTAATATAACTATCGTATCAACCGCAAAAACAAAAGAAGAAGCTCTTTACTTATTAAAAAAATTAAATTTTCCAATAAAATAAATTTATGGCAAAAAAATCATTAATTAGGAGAAATGCTAAAAGATTAAAGCTTTCAAATAGTCAAAAAATCAAAAGGGACAATTTAAAAAAAATTATCAAGAATAATTCAATATCATTTTCAGAAAGACTTTCAGCCCAAACAAAATTATCTGAGCTTGCAAGAGATGGTTCAAAAATAAGATATAGGAATAGATGTGCTCTTAGTGGAAGACCAAGAGGAAATCTCAGAAAGTTTGGGTTATCTCGAATTGCGGTTAGGGAATTAGCGTCATGGGGTCAAATTCCTGGTTTAATTAAATCAAGTTGGTAAAATTATGTCATTCAATCATTCTGTATCAGATTTAGTAGCAATTATAAAAAATGGATATTCTGCTGGAAGACAATCTGTATTGTCACCAGTATCAAAGCTTAGAGAAAATATTCTTTTTATACTAAAAGATGAGGGGTATATCTTAAACTATGCAAAGATTAAAAAAGGTTCTCATGATTTTTTTTCAATTAGCCTAAAATATTATAATCAGCAACCTGTATTAACGGATATATCAGTTGTTTCAAAGCCAGGCAGAAAAATATATTGTAATTCTAAGAAAATTCCACTTGTTAAAAATGGTCTCGGAATGCTTTTGTTGTCAACTTCGCAAGGGGTAATAGCTGATCATATAGCTAGAACCAAAAATCTTGGTGGAGAAATTTTATTAAAAATATTTTAAATACAAAAAATGTCTCGAATAGGAAAATTGCCGATTATGGTTCCAGATAATGTAAAAATAACGCTTGATAAAAATAAAGTATATTTTGACTCTGGTAAAAATAAAAAAATTTACGAGGTTAGTTCTGGTGTAGAAATTGAATTCAATAATAATCAGCTTAAGTTACTCTCATCGGATAAATCAAGCAAAAACCTATCAATGAAAATTGGTATGGATAGAAGTAACATAAAAAACATAGTTCATGGCTTAACAAATCCATTTAAAATTGTTCTTGAAATAAATGGTGTTGGTTATAAAGCTTCGGTTGATAAAGGTGTTTTGAGCTTAACACTTGGATATAGTCACGAAATATTTTACGCTCTACCCACCGGTATTAACGCGACTTTTGAAAAGCCAAATCTTATAATTATTACCGGCGATGACAAGATAATGGTAGGACAGGTAGCATCTGAAATTATAAGTTTTAGATCTCCTGAGCCATACAAGGGAAAGGGAGTAAAAATATTTGGAAAAGCTATCCTGCGTAAAGAAGGAAAGAAAAAGTAACTAAAAATTATAAAATTTATGTTAACATCATATCAAAGAAGAAAAATTAGAGTTAGGAGTGGGGTTAAAAAAAATAATAAATCAATGCGTCCTAGAATAGTAATCAACAGATCTAACAAAAATATTTATGCTCAGATTGTTGATATATCTGGAAATATATTAGCTCAAGAATCAAGTATAAAAAATGAACAAAAAGCATCTGGAATTGAAAAAGCAAAGTTTGTAGGCAAGAATCTTGCTAGCAAATGCATAGAAGCAAATATTCTATCGGTGGTATTTGATAAAGGTGCTTACAACTATAACGGTCGCGTAAAAGCGTTAGCTGAAGCGTGTCGTGAATCGGGTTTAAAATTTTAAAAAAATTAATGATGACAAAACAAAAAAATCAAAAAGATAAATCTACTAATGAAATCATTGAAAGACTTATAGCTGTTAATAGAGTCTCAAAAACTGTAAAAGGTGGAAAAAACATGTCATTTTCAGTATTGGTTGTTGTTGGGGATAAAAATGGAAAAGTTGGTTTCGGAAAAGGTAATGCTACAGAAGTTTCCGATGCTAAAAATAAAGCATTTGAAGCTGCAAAAAAAACTATGATAAAGGTTTCTCTTAAAGAAGGTAGGACAATTCATCATGATATTTTTTCAAGATATTGTTCTGCAAAAGTTTACCTTAGATCGGCTCCACTTGGAACGGGGGTAATTGCTGGAGGACCTATGCGCGCTGTTTTTGAGTGTGCTGGTATAAACGATATTGTAGCAAAATCAGTTGGAACCTCTAATCCATATAATATGCTTGGTGCTACTTTTGGAGCTCTTAAAAATTTAACATCACCAAAATCAATTGCTGAAAAAAGATCAAAAGAAATTTCAGAAATTGTTAAAAGAAGAAATCAAGCATTAAAAACAGAAAATAAAAATGATTAATATTATGAAATTAGATAATTTTCTTAATAAAAAAATTAAAATTACTCAAGTGAAGAGTGGTTTGAAACTTAACGATAAGCAAAATAGAAATCTTATTGGTCTTGGACTTAGAGGAATTGGATCTTCTGCTGAGATCAAAGTTGATAGATCTGTACTTGGAATGATCAAGAGAGTAATTCACATAATTAAAATATCATAAAATATGTCATTTGTATTAAACGAACTTCCGAAAATTAAAAGACAAAGTAAAATTAGGGTTGGAAGAGGGATTGGATCCAGCAAAGGAAAGACATCTGGTAGAGGTGTTAAAGGACAAAAAGCTAGAACTGGACATCATTCAGTTAAAGGGTTTGAAGGTGGTCAAACACCAGTTCATATGCGCCTTCCAAAAAAAGGGTTTGTAAATAATCTTAAAAAAAATATCGAAGTTATTAATATCCAAGATATTTCAAAGCTTATCAATAATGGAAAGTTGCTACAAAAAACGACAGTTACAAAAGATGATCTTTTTGAGAATGGATTAATAAAAAATAAAAAATCACAAGTTAAGTTAATAATGGGAAAAAGTGATGTAGATTTAGATATTAAAATCTCAGTAGATAAATACTCCAAGAAAGCTATTAAATTTGCATAAAATGAAGCAGGAATCAGGTATTGATCTTAAGAAAAAAATAATTTTTACAATATTTATTTTGCTTATTTATAGGTTTGGAACCTTTGTTCCAATACCTGGGATTGATGCTAAGGTAATTCAAAAAATATTTTCAGGTGAGGCTTCAAATATATTTGGAATGATAAACCTTTTTTCAGGAGGAGCCCTAGAAAGAATGAGTATTTTTGCTCTAAATATTATGCCATACATAACTTCATCGATAATAATGCAACTTTTAACATCAATGCATTCAGGTCTAGAAGCTCTTAAAAAAGAAGGTGACTACGGTAGGGCAAAAATAAATCAATATACAAGATATCTAACAATAATTTTAGCAATATTTCAATCGTATGGAGTATATTATGCATTATCAAGTCCAGAAAACAATGCCTTCATCACAGATTCAAATATTTTTCTGTTAACTACCATTCTAAGTTTGGTGGGTGGAACAATAATATTAATGTGGTTTGGCGAAAAAATTACAGCATCTGGCATTGGTAATGGTATATCGTTAATAATATTCGTAGGAATAGTTTCTTCACTTCCCGGAACTGTAACAGAAGTATTTACTCTACTAAAAAATGGAGCTTACACCTTCATAACAGTGTTACTGTTTTTTCTGCTTTTTTCAATTGGATTAATAATGGTTTGTTTTGTTGAGAAAACTCAAAGAAAAATTAAGATTCAATACCCAAACGCAAATGCCATGAGAAGTGCAGGAATGTCAGACTCGTCATTTCTTCCGCTAAAAATTAATTTATCTGGCGTCATCCCTCCAATATTCGCAAGCTCTGTACTAATGTTTCCGATTGCAATAATACAGATTACTGGTTCAGATGGTAATTGGCTATTATCAACAATACAAAGAGGTGGCTTGATTTATTCGGTAATTTTTTCAATCCTAATTCTATTTTTTTCATACTTTTACTCGTCAATAATTTTTAATACAGTCGAAGTTGCAAATAATCTTAAAAAAAGTAACTGCTTTATATTTGGTGTTAGGCCTGGGACAGCAACATCCCAATATCTTGATAAAATAGTATCAAGATTAACATTGATAGGAGCTGCATATTTAATAATAATTTGCGTTACACCAGAAATATTGATTGTTAAATCTTCGATTCCGCTTCATATTGGAGGGACTGGAATACTAATTATGGTGAACGTTGTAATGGATTTGATTAATCAAATTCAATCGCATCTGCTATCAAATAGATACGGTTCTGGAATAAATAAAAAAAGAAGAATAAGGGTGAGGGCATGAACATAATACTAATTGGTGCGCCAGGATCTGGAAAGGGTACGCAATCAAATTTGCTTGCAAAAGAATACTCAATAAAAGCAATTTCAACTGGAGATTTATTAAGAAAAGAGATCGAAGAAAAAAGTGAAATAGGTATCGTGGTGAAAGATATAATGGAATCTGGAAAACTAGTTGATGATGACATAGTAATCGAAATAATAAAAAATAAATTATCTGGTAATGAATACAAAAATGGCTTTATCTTGGATGGCTTCCCAAGAAATATAAACCAAGCAGAAAAATTAGAGGAAATGCTCAATAAAATTAATAAAAAAATTGATAAAGTATTTAATTTTGTTATTGAAGATGAAATTGCTGTTAAAAGAATCGCAGGGCGATACTCATGTAAGAAATGTGGTGCAGTCTATAATGAATATTTTAATCCCCCAAAAAATGAGGGGGAGTGCGATAAATGTAATTCATTGGAGTTTGAAAAAAGATCTGATGACAATGAAGCGATTGTTAAAAATCGGTTGCAAATTTTCAAAAAATCAAGTTTTCCCCTAATAGAATTTTATAAAAAAAAATACTTGCTTGTTTCGGTAGATGCTTTAAAAATTGCTCCCCTAATTTTTGAAGACCTGAAATCAGCTATTAATAATTAACCAAATTGAGGACATAACATTGGCTAGAATATCTGGTATTAATATTCCTAAAGAAAAGCGATTTGTAATAGCTTTAACATATATTTATGGAATTGGTAGAACGAGTGCAGAAAAAATCTGTAACAAACTAAAAATTAACCCCAATCAGAGAACTCATCAAATATCTGAAGAAAAACTTTCTCAGGTTAGGTCGCTAATTGAAAAGGAATTTCCAACACTTGAAGGTGATCTTCGAAGAAAAATATCATCGGATATAAAAAGATTAATAGATATAAGTTGTTACCGTGGCATAAGACATGTTAAAAAACTTCCAGTAAGAGGGCAAAGAACGCACACAAATGCTAAAACTCGTAAGGGTAGAGGTGTTGCAATTGCCAACAAAAAGAAAGCCGTAAAATAAAATCTAGAAATAAAAACTTTATGACAGAAACAAAAACAGATATTGCCTTAAAAGAAAAAAAACAAAAAGGCGTGAGCAAGAAAAAGAAAAATATTATCAATGGAATCATTCATGTTTACGCAAGTTTTAACAATACAATAATATCCATTTCGGAGACAAATGGCAATATAATATGCTGGTCATCGTCAGGAAAGCATGGCTTTAAAGGTTCAAGAAAAGCAACTCCTTACGCTGCTCAAGTTGCAACACAATATGCCGTTAACATTGCCAAAGAATGTGGATTGCAAAATGCAATTGTAGAGATTCGTGGTCCAGGTGTAGGGAGAGAAGCTTCTTTAAGAGCAATCCAAGTTTCTGGAGTCAATGTATCTCTTGTAAAAGATATTACATATCTTCCGCACAATGGATGCAGACCTGCTAAGAGAAGAAGGGTTTAGTTACCATAATGATTTCATAAATACTGTAATTAATTTTTAAAAAATATGGCAATTCTTAAAGAAAACTGGAGTACACTTACAAAACCCACGTCAATTGAACTAAAGGAAGGGTATAATAATTTAACAAAATCAGTAATCGTGATGGAGCCTTTTGCGAGAGGCTACGGAAACACTCTCGGAAATGCTCTTAGAAGAGTAATGTTGTCATCTCTAAATGGATTTTCGGTTACCTCTGTTAAAATTGAAGGGGTTATGCATGAATATAGCGTTATAGAAGGCGTCAAAGAAGATGTTTTGGATATTATCATGAACCTGAAGGGACTTGCTATTTTCAAGGATAATCCAAGCCCCTCTATTCTTAAATTATCAACAAATAAGCAGGGTCCAGTTTACGCTGGTTCAATAGAATTGCCTGCTGGAGTTAATATTTTGAACAAAGACCATCTAATTTGTAAATTAAATAAGGGTGCTAAAATTGATATGTCTATCACTGTTGAATACGGAAGAGGATACGCAAATATTGATAATGATTACAGGCAAAATAGCTCTATTGGTTCGATTAAAGTTGATTCCGTGTTTAGCCCAGTTAAGAAAGTTGCCTACAAAGTTGAAAATGCTCGTGTTGGCCAAATAACCGATTTCGATAAATTAATTTTAGAAATTGATACCAACGGAGTTATAACGCCAAGAGACGCACTCGCAATATCAGCAAAAATACTGCAAGATCAATTCCAAGCATTTATAAATTTTGATGTTTCTAAGGTTGATACCGTTCCGGAGAAAGAAACTAGTATTGAACCTGAATTTAATAAAAATCTCCTTAAAACAATTGAAGAATTAGAGTTATCTGTTCGATCTTATAATTGTTTAAAAAACGAAAATATAATTTATGTAGGAGATCTAGTCATCAAAACTGAGCTAGAGATGTTAAAAACAGCCAACTTTGGGAGAAAATCTCTTAATGAACTGAAAGATAACCTCAAATCAATGGGTTTAACTTTTGGTATGAAATTAACAAATTGGCCACCAAAAAATATTGATGAACTTCTAAAAATTAAGAACAAAGAATTTTAAAAACGAAAGCTTATGAAACACAGAATTAAGGGAAGAAAACTAAACAGAAATAGCGCTCATAGAAAAGCGCTTCTGAGAAATTTATCAATTGCATTATTAAGAAACGAGGCAATAAAAACAACTCTTCCTAAAGCTAAAGAGTTAAGACCGTTTGTAGAAAAATTAATAACTATCTCAAAAAAAGATAATATGGCTAACAGAAGGTTGGCTTTATCGGTAATTGGTAATGAAGAAATAACAATTAAACTATTTAAAGAAATTGGTCCAAGAATTATCTCAAGAAACGGTGGCTATACTAGAATAATCAAAAATGGCTTTAGAATTGGTGACAAAGCTCCCATGGCATATATAGAATTAGTAGATAGAGTAATCATCGAAGAAAAAACTGAACAAAACACAAAATCATAACTATTTATATGAAAAATATCATATCAGATTTTAACAAATCTCAATTAAAAAAAATCCAAGAGCAATCTGGTTTTAAAGTACCAAATTTCAAGGCTGGGGATACGGTTAGCGTCAAATATAAAATAACCGAAGGAGACACAGCAAGGCTTCAAGCGTATAATGGGGTAGTTATTGCTAGAACAAAATCTTCAGAAAATTATAATGCAACTTTCACTGTAAGAAAAATTAGCTCAGGTGTTGGAGTTGAAAGAAAATTTAACCTATACTCACCACTTCTAGCGGGTATTGAAGTTTTAAAACAAGGTGATGTCAGAAGAGCGAAATTATATTATCTAAGAAACCTAACTGGTAAGGCTTCAAGAATAAAAGAAAAACTTGATTTTTTAGAAGTTCAAAACGAAAAGAATTAAAATAATCCAATAAAATCTTAGAGACAATTTTCTATTAGAATGGGTAAAGTTTTTTCTCTCCTCGCTTGCGCAATTTTGATCCAATCATGCGTAAACCCAGACTATCTCAAATACGGTAAAGTATCATTCCAAGCAACCGCCCAAAATAACTTTTTCACATACACAGTAGACGACAGTTTTTATAAAAAATATAAAAATTCAGCTAACAATAAAAATCATCCAAGGTTAAGTGATGAAGAATTTAAAATGCTGAATGTGCTTCTCAAAGAAAAAAAATATTGCATAAAAAACTCATTCAATCCAAGTTTTGAAATATTATCGAGGCAAGAAAAAATTTATGACGCAACCTTTGCCAAACTAATAGCAGAAAACTACAACTCAAAATCAGTTTCACCGGTCTCATATTACGGCAGATGTTTATAACATAAGACCTCAAAATTGTTAAAAAGATTATAATTAAGTAATATGAAATGCCTAGATTAGCTGAATTATAGTTTAACATATAAATAAAATTCTTGAGCATTCCCCAGCCATAATTTTAATACTTTTAAAGTCATCATAATTAATTCTAGTTTTATCCCTTTAGCATACGAAAAGGAAAATTGATTTGTGAGTTTTGGCAAGATAAGCTGGTATTATTTGCGAATCAATTTTTGGAAAAAATTATGGAAAAAAGCACTATTAAATATTTGTTGGATAAATCTGTTGATTACGCCATCGGATTTTTAGCGGGAGGTGGCACTTTAAAAATGGGAACAGAATTTCTTACAATAAACCCTTTTTATATTTGGCTACTTAGCCTTGTAGTTGCTATGGGAGTATGGAACTGGTCAACTTTCATACGTAAAACCAAAAATCGGAAGCCAACACAACTAGAAGAAATAAAAAATGAAAAGTTCTCTAATCAAACAGTCATTTTAAATAAAAAATTTATTAACTGCCAATTCGATGCCTGCACTTTCCAATACAATGGAGATAATTTTGAATT
>VGDJ01000028.1 GCA_016869775.1 Alphaproteobacteria bacterium | reverse complement strand
CTTTATTAATTCTTTCAAACTTTGCCGAATCGAGCTCTGATTTTTTTGAACCAGTTTTAATTTCTGTAATTGCAACTGAAGTAGCGGTAACTATCAATACTGTTGATATCATTACTGATAAATCATTGAGACTAAATCCTTTTTTAAAATTAATTCTATTTTTAAAATTGCTCAATTTAGCTTTTAATTTTTCTAAAAAATTAAGTCTCATATGTTTGTTGACAATTATTGGAATTAAATTTAATTTTTATTGAACAAATACTAATCGTAAATAAAGGGGATATAGCTCAGTTGGTAGAGCATCTGCTTTGCAAGCAGAGGGTCAGGAGTTCGAGCCTCCTTATCTCCACCACTCAAAATTACCTTCCAATAATTTCTTATCTAAAAGTTTTCTAAACTAATTAAATAATTCAAAGAACTAACTTTATTACGACAATATTTACGATTTCATTTTTTGATTTTACTATAATTTAAGCACCCCATACTCACCCATAATCTAATTCTTAAGACATCAATAAATTTTGTATAAGTTACTATGTAAATCTGCTTTGATTTTTTACACCGAACTTCAAAAAGGCAACTAATATTTGTTTTGAGTAGTATAAAATTCCCAAAATAGGAATTTAAAAATTAGAACGAGTTTTTAAGGCAATCGAAATAGTTCCCTCATCAAGATAGTCTAATTCGCTACCTATTGGTATACCGTGACCAAGGCGAGTAATCTTTACATTATAATTTGATAGAAGATCCACTATATAATGTGCAGTATTTTGTCCATCAATTGTTGCACTTGTGGCGATTATAAGTTCAAGAAAATTTTCGTTTTGAACTCTGGAAATTAATTTACTAAAATTCAAATCTTCAATATTTTTCCCAGTAATTGCTGATAAATTTCCACCCAACACAAAATATTTTCCGTAAAAATTCTTTGATCTTTCGATAGCCCACAAATCTCCGACCTCTTCAACAATGCATAGAATTGTTTTATCGCGTTTTTCGTCAAGACAAATATTGCAAATCTTACCCTCATCAATATTTCCACACAAATCACAATTATGAACTTTTTCATTTAGTTCATTAAGATAATGAATAAGAGGTTTAAGATATTTTTCTTTATTCAAAGCCAAAGTTAGGACGATTTTTTTAGCAATCCTCGGACCCATTCCCGGGAACTTAGCAATAATTTTAGCAAGATTTTCTATAACATTTATTGCCATATTTTAAATTTTTTAACTATTTACGAATAGCACAATCAGCAACAACTTGATATTTGTAGGTTGTAAGTTGCTCTAAACCAACCGGTCCTCTGGCATGAAGTCTTCCAGTTGAAATCCCAACCTCAGCTCCAAGACCAAATTCACCTCCGTCAGCAAACTGCGTTGAAGCATTGTGCATAACTATTGCCGAATCAACTTGCGATAAAAATTGTTGAGCAGATTCATAATTTTCAGTGACAATACTCTCGGTATGAGATGAGCCAAATTTAGCAATATGATCAATAGCCTCATTAATATCACTAACAATTTTTAATGATAAAATTTTATCAAGATATTCTTGATAATAATCTTTTTTGGTAACCTTCTGAACTCTTTTATCAATCTGGCGCGAAAGCGAATCACCCCTCACTTCACATCCATTTTTAATTAAGTCATCAATTAAAATTGGTAAAATTTTTCGAGCAATCTTTTTATCAACTAATAAAGATTCAGTGGCGCCACAAATTCCAACTCGACGCATTTTAGCATTTAATAATATTTTTCGCGCTTTTTCAAAATCAGCATCCTCGTGTATATAAGTGTGGCAGTTTCCATCAAGATGCTTAAACAAAGGGATCCTTGTGTGCTTTGCAATTGCTAATATTAAAGATTTTCCACCGCGCGGAATTACTACATCGATAAATCTATCCATTTTAAGAAGTTCTTTTATTAGATCTCTATTCGGATTATCACAAAAAGATACCGCTCCTGAGGGTAGATTATTTTCGATTAAAACTTTTTTAAAAATATCGGCTAATATTTTTGATGAATTTATAGCCTCGGTTCCACTTCGTAAAATTACAACGTTGCCAGATTTTATTGCCAATGAAGCAATATCTGCAGTTACATTTGGTCGCGATTCATATATTGCAAGCATAACTCCGATGGGTGTTGATATTCTTCGAATATTTAAACCATTTGGACGGTTTACATTGTAAGAAATTTTTCCGACCGGATCTGGAAGATTTATGATTTCATCAATTGAATTGATAATGTTATTTATTTTATTTTCATCTATTAAAAGTCTATCAATTTTTGAGGCCTCTAATCCATTTTTATGAGCATTTTCAATATCAATTTGATTAGCCTGAAGAATTTGATTTGTATTAATAGTAATAGCTTCTTTGACTTGCTTTAAAATACTATTTTTTGGTGACTCGCTTAGGTTTGACATTATCTTCGCAGCACTTTTAGCCTCATTACATATTTTTAAGACTTCGGCTATAATTTCAGCCCTTGATTGCATCATAAAAAGATAAAAATTGAGTTATGTATGAAAAAAATATTAAACCAATAAAGCCAAAAATTGCCACAAAAAGAGTAGTCAAAATCAAACTCGAATCGATGTCAATTTTTTTACCTAGATTTAAAATTTTTTCGTCGATTGCAATATTTTCGATTTGACCGTCAGACTTAATAATGCAATCTTTTTGAGAAAATTCTTGATATTTTTTAAAAATAAAAATTCCCAAAAATATAAAATTTAAAGCCAATATAGTTATTGAAAAATACATCTTATTTTTAATTAAAAATAATAAAATTGTAAATTTATCAACCATTGACAATGATGGTGCCAAGCCTACTAAAGATAAAAATCCAAAAAACAAAATAACTGATGTAATTGGCATAATATAAAAAATTCCATTTAAAGATTTATTAGGAGATTTGTGAAGATAAAGTTCAAAATTTCCAAGACAAAAAAACAAGATTGTAAAATTTATTAAAAAACCAATAAGAGAAATAACTGCAAAATTAAATTTACCTGAGGCATGAACTATTATTGAAAAAATTAAAATAATGAACTGATTAAAAAAAATAAAAAAACTTGATGATTTAAGGTCGTTATTTTTTAAAAAAAATATCGCTGAAACTACAAGATTAGTTATAACAATTATCTCAAAAAAACGTAAACCATATGTTTTGGTTATGAGCGCCAAACCTTTATATCCGTATATATAATTTAATATTTTTAAAAACACAAAACAGCTTGAAAATCCATATGAAACCATGAATAAAACCATCAAAATCAAACTGTCAAATTTGATGTTTTTGAAAAATAAATAAATTGGCACAGACATCGCCAAAAACAAACCAAAAAAGAACAATAAAAATATAATTAGATGCTGAAGTTGATCATAATTTGAGGGTAAAATTATTTTTTCAATAAAATCGATTTGGCCGTTTATTTTGTAGGTAATTACAGTTGCAATAAAAATTAAAAAACTTTCTAAATATAAAATAAAAGTAAAGAATTTTGTAAATTTTGTTTCTAAAAAATTAAGATATCTTACACCAAAAAAATGACTAGAAATTATCAAACAAATATAAAAAAACAAAATTGTAAAAAGATTTTCGCTTAAAATTAAAAAATTTAAGAAACTAACGATTAACAAAAAATACTCTTTTATAAAATATGAATTTTTATTATTTAAAATTTGGAAATAACGAGTCGCATAAAATGAAAATAGAAGCCAAATAAATCCTAAAACATACAAAAAAACTAGGCTCAGCTTATCAACATAAATTGACATTGAAAGACCTCTAACTGCCTCAAGAATTGTCAATTGGTTTAGTTCTAAGTTAAAATATTGTGAAGCTTGAAATAGATTTATTAAATAAAGAATTGGAAATAAATAATAAGAAAAATTGTAAAGCCCTTCAAAGTTTCTAAAAAATCTCGATGCAAACCAACTAATAAAGGGAAATAATGCAATAACAAATAAAAGTAATTGTCCTTGTTGCATAAAGTTAAATTGTGTTTGCTAATAAAAACGAAGCGAAGCGGAGCGACATATCGTTAATCGATTCCGATAAAAGCGCCGTTGTAAAAACAGTTAGAGCCATAATCCAAAAACATAATATCTGAAAATAATCCTTTGATGTTGAATACTCACTCAAATTTGATTTGGAAATGTTATTATTTTTGATGATTGAATCGATAATTTTCATAGCAATATTTAATTGAACAAAATTAGAAAAAATTAACCCAATAATCATTATTATTTTTAAGTTTAGTTCCATGCTCGCCAGGGCCATATACCAGTATCCGAAAAATAAAAAAGTAAATGGTAAAGCTGCAATAAAAGGAACAATTAATTTGAATGGTATTGAAGATAATTCACTTGCAAATGCAATTTTGAATATTCTGTTGATTGAGGAAGTTTGACAATTTTTTTTCATAAAACTTGCAAACAAAAAAATGAAAAAATTTATCAACGAAAAATTAATTAAAAAAAAGAATAAAGACTGAATTGATTCAACTGATTGCATGCCTAATGCCGATATCATAAAGCCAATATTTGAGATAGAAAAAAAAAAAATGAAAAAATTTATCAACGAAAAATTAATTAAAAAAAAGAATAAAGACTGAATTGATTCAACTGATTGCATGCCTAATGCCGATATCATAAAGCCAATATTTGAGATAGAAAAAAAAATACATATTAATTTCAAGTGATGCTCTTTAAACAATTTAAATGAGCTGTATAAAACAAGTCCAAAGCCAGTCAAAATCATTATAGGTGAGAATTGATATTGACTAAATAAAAAATTATATCCAAAGAAAAAATAAATGAATTTTATTGCTAAAAATAATCCAACTAAAATTTTTATAAAAAAAGCATCTATAATTAAAAAACTTGCAACCAAACTGGTGCTTTTAATTTTTTCGAAATATTGCCAAAGTGGGAAAAATTTTACGATAAGAGCCAGAGAAAAAAGCAATAAAATCATTAGAATAAACCAAATTTTACTTGCCGGCATCAAAAAAATATTATCAGCGATTTTATCAAAATTTAATTCACTAAAAGTTAAATAAATCGCAAAAAAACATATCAAAATCAATATTGAAGAAACCGCGCTCAAACAAAAGTTTTTAAAAGAAATATCGAGCAATTTTTTATTATGAGAAATTGTTGTTATTGCAAAGAAGGAAAAACTATGAATCTCAATAAAAAGATATAAATTGAATAAATTATTGGTGGTTAAAATTCCAACTAAACTAAATAAATTTAATAAAAAAACTGAATAAAAATTCGATTGATTGCGCTGGTTTAATATTTTTAAAATATCAGTTCGATAGAAAATTAAAATTACCGCTTCTAAAAAAATTATTACGACTAAAAAAACAATTCCTATAAGGTCTAACGAAAATTCAAGAGCGATTGATAAAAGGGATAAATCGTAATCATTTTTTATTTTTTCATAAATTAAAACATCAGGGAATACTTTAACTAATAAACCAAAAACTGCTATAACCGTTAATAATGAAATCGAAAAGCAGAAGTTTTTAATTTGAAAAATTTGACAAGTTAGTGAGGCAAAAAGGGGGAGAAAAATCAACAAATAAATATTAGATATTGTGCCGATTTCCATTTTAAATCGTTATGATTGATGATTATTTTCGATTTTTATTTATTAACTCAACAAAATCTTGAAATAAATAAAAGCTATCGCTTGGTCCAGGTGAGCTCTCAGGGTGATATTGCACCGAAAAAGCTGGCTTATCTTTTAGTTTAATTCCTTCGATTGAATTATCAAAAAGTGAAATATGGGTGATTTCAACGTTACTTGGCAAAGATGATTTATCCACACAAAATCCATGATTTTGACTGGTTATTTCGACTTTTTTAGTATAAAGATTTTGAACTGGATGATTTGCGCCACGATGGCCTTGTTGCATTTTTATTGTTTTGGCGCCAACCGATAAAGCCAGAAGTTGGTGTCCAAGACAAATCCCAAAAAGTGGAATGTTATTTTCTATAATTTTTTTAATTGTTGAAATTGCATATTTACCAGTTTCATAGGGGTCGCCGGGTCCATTTGATAAAAAAACTCCATCAGGTTTGTACTTAATAATCTCTTCAAATGTAGCACTAGCTGGAACAATTGTTATATCACCCCCAACCTCAGATAAGCATCTTAAAATATTGAGTTTAGCGCCATAGTCTATGGCAACGATTTTAAATAATTTATTGTTCGTTTTTTTATAATTATTTATTTCATGATTCCATTTTGCTTCATCATTCCAGTCATATATTTTGTTTTCACTCGCCAAAGAAGCTAACTCAATTCCCGCTAAATCAATTGAACCTTTTATTTGATCATATATTTTATCGATTTTTTGCGTATCAAGATTTTTATCGAATATGATTGCAACATTTTTGGCACCTTGTTGGCGTATTTTCTTGGTAATTTTTCTAGTATCAACTCCGCAAATTCCGGTAAGAGAATTTAATTTTAGCCAATCAATAAAACTATTAGTTGATCTATAATTTGAAGGAGAAGTTATGAATTCACGAATAATTAAACCATTAGCCCTAACTTTTTTAGCTTCTATATCCTCTCTATTTACACCAATATTGCCGATATGGGGGAAGGTAAAATTAATAATTTGACCAGAATAGGAAGGGTCAGTAAGAATTTCTTGATAACCAGTAATTGAAGTGTTGAAGCAAATCTCTCCTATAGTTGAGCCGTAATTGCCAATTCCATATCCATAAAACTTAGAGCCATCAGCAAAAACTAAAACCGCGTCCTTGGGTTTTTGATAAAAACTATTTGCGTTTTTCATGTTTTTTTTAATAAATTAATACTCTCGATAATTTAAAATCATTTAACAAAATCTGCAATCATCAAATTTATAAATTAATCTATGACAAAAAAAAATAATTTAGTTCTTGGAAAGAAAGTTAATTATAATTTATCAAATCCAGATTTTAAAATTCTTGAGGCCATTAAAAATCCTCATCAAGATTACGATTATTCAATAAAACTAACCTGCCCTGAATTCACTTCAATATGTCCAATTACTGGCCAACCAGACTTTGCGCATATCATCATTGATTACGTTCCAAGCCATATGATTGTTGAGAGCAAATCACTTAAATTATATCTTTTTTCATATCGAAATCATGGAGCATTTCATGAAAATTGCACAGTTCAAATCGCCAAAGACATAATTGCTTGTATAAATCCAAAATGGTTAAGAATTTCAGGATTTTGGTACCCAAGAGGCGGTATCCCAATTGATGTATTTTTTGAAAAAGGCCAATTACCTAAAAAAGTTTTTATTAAAGAAAATCAACCTTATCAATATATACCTCGTCAATAATATGATTATAAACGTTCCAGAATTTGACCCGGTCGCCCTTTCCTTTTCATTTATTAAAATAAGATGGTATTCGTTAGCTTATATTTTTGGGATAATTTTTACTTTTCTATTTTTAAAGTATCATAATAAAAAAACTCAAATTTTCTCTCCAAAAGCCTTAGATGATTGGATGATTTATGCAATTTTATCAATAATTTTAGGTGGCAGATTGGGATATATAATTTTTTACAATCCCACATATTTTATTAAAAACCCACTTGAAATTTTAGCTTTTTGGAATGGCGGAATGTCTTTTCATGGCGGACTCGTGGGAGCATCGATTGGAATGTGGTTTTTTACCAAAAAATATCAAATTAATTTTTGGAAAATGTGCGATGTTTTGTCGGTTTCAGCCCCTTTTGGACTCATGTGTGGTCGAATTGCTAATTTTATTAACCTCGAATTATATGGTCGCCCTACTTCAGGAAATTTCGGCTTTATCTTTCCTAACTCGGATGGCATTCCCAGGCATCCAAGTCAATTATATGAGGCATGTTTAGAGGGATTTTTATTGTTGATTGTAATGATGTATTGTTATTTCAGAACTAACTGCGCAAATATTCCCAAAAAATTAACTGGAATTTTTTTAACTGGATATGGGATTTCAAGATTTATTGTTGAATATTTTCGTGAACCTGATTCTCAAATTGGGTTATTTTTTAAATTTATTAGTATGGGACAAATATTATCACTACCGATAATATTTTTAGGATATTGGCTAATATTAACTTCTAGTAATAAACACTAAATTATTTTCAAATAATCTTTAATTTTTTTAAAAAAATTTCTTGCCAATTTGCTATGCTTTATATTTCAACGCTCCATTTACAATTATAGCTTTTTATCCTAGAGCGCGTTAATTTCTAAAATGTTACATTTTCTTAGTATTTGATTTTTTTACCCCGAAGAAGTGTCAAGATATTTATTTTATAAAGTTCAAAATTTTTTACTTTACCAAATCGGAATTTAATAAGAACATAACTGAAAATTAAATTAGAAATAAATCAGTTAAAAAATGACCGTTAACCAAATAACCCCTCAAAACGCTTTTGATATTTTGAAAAACCAAAAAAATTCTATATTGATTGATGTTAGAACTTTTGAAGAAATCAACTTTGTTGGAGCAGTAGATGCAATGCAATTCGAAAACCGTATGCTTTTTTTGCCATGGCAACTTCTTCCACAAATGCAATTAAATACAAATTTTAACACTGAATTACTAACTCAAATAGATACCTCGCAAGAATTATTCTTTATTTGCCGAAGTGGAGGAAGATCCAATCAATCTGCTGAATTGGCCCTTAAAATTGGTTACAAAAAGTGCCATAATATAATCAATGGCTTTGAGGGGGATTTAGATAATCAATTCCAAAGAGGTAAAATAAATGGCTGGAAAGCCTCAAATCTTCCATGGAGACAATCATAATGCATAAAATCACCAACATAATCAACATCGATGAACTACAAAACTCAAATGACTCGGAAAATCTTTTAAAAAATCAGATTGATTTTCTTGATAATTGCCAAAAAATCCTTGATACCGATAATTATCAAAAATGGTTTTTAGATATAAAAGTATTTAGTTTTACAGCTCACGAAATTATAGTTTCAACCTCCTCAAAACTCAGTCGTGACTGGATAAACCGTGAATTTTTTTCACAAAAACTTTTCATCACAAAATTAAAAAATTTTTATCCAAAATTATTAAAAATTTCTGCGATTTTCATTGCTAATCAAACTGATAAAAAACTTGATATTCCTACCAATAGCCCTACCGAAGCTCAATCTAGATCATTCAATAAGATTGTTAATCTTTCAAAACATGACAATGTTTTTGCATATGGAACTGAATTAAATCCAAAATTTACTTTCCAAAACTTTATCAGCGCAAAACATAACAAAATTGCTTTATCAATGGCAAAAATAATTGGTGGTTGCCCCGAAACTCCACAATTATTTGACGATAAAATACCGCTTTTTATCCACGGAAACGTTGGAATGGGTAAAACGCATTTAGCGCAAGCAATTGCTTGGAGCATTAAAGCCAATAATTCTTCTAAAAAAGTTGTATATTTGTCTGCCGAGAAGTTCATGTTTCACTTCGTTCAATCGATTAGAAATAACGAAATTATGACCTTTAAAGAAAAAATGCGCTCAATCGACGTCTTGATCGTTGACGATGTTCAATTTATTTCTGGCAAAGATAGCACTCAGCAAGAGTTTATGAACTGCTTTAACTCGCTAGTTGAAGATAATAAACAAGTTGTTTTGGTATGCGATCGCTGTCCGACCGCCCTTGAAAATATTGATGAGAAACTCAAATCCCGCATTTCAGGAGGGATGATTGTTAACTTTAAAAACCCTGATTTTGCGGATCGTTTGGCAATTATAAAAGGTAAAGCTCAACAATTAAATCTAGAAATTTCAGATGAAATTTTGAATTACGTTGCAACCAATCTTAAAGGTTCGAATCGCGATCTAGAAGGTGCCATCAAAAAAATATATGCTGAAAAAATCTTTGGTGAAACCGAAATAAATTTAAACTTAATCAAAAATATTCTTATCACCTACCTAAACAACTCCAAAAGCAATAATGTCTCAATCGAAAAAATTCAAAAGATTGTAGCCGATTTTTATAGTTTAAAGATTAATGATTTAAATTCAAAAAATCGCTCTAAAAACCTATCTCACGCAAGACAAATCGCCATGTCACTTTGCAAAAAATACACTAGCGAAAGTCTTAAAAATATTGGTGAGAGATTTAACAAAAATCATGCCACAGTTATTCACGCAATTAAATCAATTGCTGATCTGGAGTCAAAATGCCACAAAACTTCACAAGAAATTAAAACGCTTGAAGACAAATTATCTCAATAGCTGATTTCAAATTTAAAAATCTTTCGAGAACTTATATAAAAACTTTTACCAATTTGTTTTGTTGTGGTGATGACATATTGCTATAGCCAAAGCATCAGCTTCATCTTCATTTTTAAAATTAGCTTTTGGCAATAAAATTTTAATCATAGCCTGAATTTGCTGTTTTTCTGCCCTTCCAACGCCAACAATAGTTTTTTTAACTGAAGTTGCAGAATATTCGTAAACTTTGATTCCACATATTCCTAGAGTTAAAATCAGAGCACCGCGAGCATGACCCAGCTTAAGAGAAGAAGTTGGATTTTTATTAACAAATGTTTCTTCGATTGAGGCACAATTTGGCTCGTATAATTGAATTATTTGCAACAAAGATTTATGGAAATAACATAGCCTTTCAGCCATTGGTAGTGTTGGGGATGAATAAATGGTATCACAAAAAACGAAGCTCAATGAATTACCAATAATGTCAATAATTCCAATGCCAGTTTTGGTAAGTCCTGGGTCGATTCCGATAATTCTTTGTTTAATCATAAAACTTATGATCAAGTTCCGACATTGAAATTAAAAGCTTACTAACCTCAAAACGACAACCGCATTGTTTTTGATAAAATTGTAATTTTCTAACGACATTTTTTAAACCGATTTTGTCGGCATATCTCAAAACTCCGCCCCTAAAGGCAGGGAATCCGGTTCCCATAATCATTGCCATATCTAAATATCGAGCATTTTTAACAACTTGCTCCTCCAAACATTTCGCCGCTTCATTAACCATTATTAATATGCATCTTTCGATAATTTCATTTTCCGAATTTTTTGTAGGTGGCGAGGAAATTTTTTTTGCATTAACCTCTTCTAAAATATCATAAATCTGACCATTAGTCGATGAAATTTTGCCATTTTTATCGTAACAATAAAAACCTAAATTAGTTTTTTTGCCCAAAATATTTTTGTGATTTTCATAAATTTTAAGCAAGATGTCAGCGACTTTCATTCTTAATCCATAACCCTCTTCCAAAGATTTTGCAACTTTAACGCCGACGTCAATTCCAACAACATCAGCAAGCTCAAACGGACCCATGGGCATACCGAAATCTTTGATTTCGCTATCAATTTTGTTGATTAAATAGCCATCTTGCAACAAATAAGCAGATTCGTTTAAGTAAGTTAAAAGAATTCGATTAACCAAAAAACCTGCCACATCCTTAACAACAATTGGCGTTTTACCAAGTTTTTTAGAGAGTTTGACGATCGAAGCGATCGTTTCATTAGAAGTTTTATCGCCGTATATTATTTCAACTAATGGCATTCTATTAACGGGATTAAAAAAATGTAAACCAGCAAAACGACTTGGATTTTGAAGGACAGATGACATTTCAGATATTGATAATGAAGAAGTGTTAGAAACTAGAATCGCATCATCTGGAATATGTTGCTCGACTTCAGATAGGATTTTCTT
>VGDJ01000027.1 GCA_016869775.1 Alphaproteobacteria bacterium | reverse complement strand
GAAACGCCAAATTTAAACCTTAATAACAAAACTAAATTCTCAAGAACTGATTTTTCAAAATCAATTCACAAGAAATCAAATAAAAAAATCTCTAAAAAGTTAGTTACTAAAATTTCAAACAAAAATCGTAAAAATAACACTCACAATAAAACGTCTCTCAGAATAAAATTAGAAGAAAAAGAAGCTCAAATTAATCAAAAAAAAATCGTTCAAGAAAAGGAAAAAAAATATCAAAATTTGAGGAGTCTTTACTTGTCGGATTTAATTGAAAGTGAAGATAATATTGATGAAGATTTCAGAGAATATGATAAAGTTCTGCCTCAAAAGAAATCTCTAGCGCCATATGCTGTCGATGAGCTACCACCTCTACCAATTCTTAATCGTAGTAGATCGCTAGATAATTATCACATTCCGTTTGTATACACGCCAAAAGAATATATCGATATTATGTTTTCGGCGATATCTATGGGAAGTATTTCATATTTTAATGAAGCATTTAAGTATGTCTTAAACCCAAATATCACCAATGAACAAGGAGACACAATTCTCACATATTCAATATTTCTTAAAAAATATGCCGTTATGGCTTCGGTTTTGGCAAAAGGTGCGGATCCAAATTTGCCAAATCAACTTGGCCATATGCCAATATCTATTGCCATAGAACTTAATGATTTTGTTGCATTCTATATGTTGGCAAAAAATAACGCCGATTTAAAATATCGCGATATTTATGGTAGAAGCTATTTAATGCATGCGTCGCGACTTGGATTTCTGCCGGTAGTTGATTTGTTGATTAAGTCTGGCGTTGATATAAATGAAATGGACAATGATGGTTTTACGGCATTATCTATAGCTTATCGACATAAACAAGAATTGATTGTTCAATATTTATTAAAAAATGGTGCCAAAACATGGGTTGAAAAACCATACAATCCTGAATTTAAATCCTTCATAAAAAATCTTAATGACAGGTGGAAATAGTTAAGGCTTAGATGCAGTATTTGTAATTGAAAACTCTCAATTATTTTGAAACAGTTTAAAATTTTTTACTGAATAATAATTTTTATCTTTTAGATTCAAAAAGCATTTTTTTAAAAATTCTACATATCTCAACTTAAAATCACTTTATCATCAATCGCAAATGAGACTTCAATCACTAATGTTGTTTAAGAAAACCAAAAATTTTTTTGCTGTCTCGATAATATTAGTTATTCTTTTGTGTTTTTATTCGGATAAAATTTGGGCACAAATTGAAAGTCTTTACAACTCAACCACTGATCAATTTGCGGGAATATCAAATTTAATGTCTGCAACCGCAAGTAATGATATAGACGGAGTACGTTTTTTTAGTAAAGCCGGTTCATTGGTCATAAATCAACGCAACAAAGGTGGAGCCACAGCTCTTCATATCGCTTGTCGTGAAAGTAACCTTGAGATTGCTAAAATTCTTATCGATAACGGCGCGAACGTTAATATACAAGATAATGAAGGTTGGACTCCGCTAATGAGAGCTTCGATTGCCAATAATTCTGATTTAGTTGAGTATTTGCTCTTAAAGGGTGCAAAGGCTAATTTGATGAATTCTCAGAATGAAAGCGCTCTGGTACATTCTGCGATTTCGAGATGCACTCAGTGTATTAATCACATAATTGAAAAGGGCAATCTGATAAAAAACATGAATACTTTGATCTTAAAAAATCAAGTTGCTGATGCCTTCTTAATAGCTAGGAATCAAGAAAATAAACAGAATCAGGGTGTGCTTGAATCTTTTTTGGATTATATATCTAAAATTTCACCATTAATTGCTTCGGACCAAAATATGAATACCGAAGCCCTTGATGTAATTGGCAGTAATATCAATATTCAAGATTCAAAGATTAATAAATTTGGCAAAAATTTTGTTTTAAAAAATGCTGAAAACCAATCTTTAAACCAATCTCTAAATGATAAAAACAATAACGTTTACTCAGTTCTTGAAGATCCAAATCTTCCTTCAATTTCAACATTTAAAGATTCAAATTTATCAGATGCTCAAAATTCGCCATTACCAACGGTTTCATTAAATGAAAATAAAGATCTTAAGAAATATAAGTTTGTTAATAACAATACCAGCAATAATCCTAACCAACAAAAAGTCTCATCACCAAACATCTCATATCCAATTTCGGATTTATCTATCCAAAACAAAGAAAAAACTTATAAATTTAAAGCCTTAGAAAAAAATCTTAATAAATCACTGACCGATGAATCATTAAATCAAAGCAGAAGTAAATCTTATAAATTTAAAAATATACAAGCCGATAATTCTAAAAATATTGCCACTATTAATTCAATTCCTCAGCATAAAATTCTTAATATCGATGTTAGCGACACTAAATCAAATGACTCATCATCAAAAAGTGACCAAACCATTATTTTAATTGATAAAAATAATCACAATCTTGATTCAATAAAGCCAAATTATAATAACGATAAGTCAAAAGGAATTTTATCTAAAATTTCTAATTTTTTTAAAAAAGAATCAGTTTCTGAAAATATAGATCCTGATCCGATTTATGATAGTCAAAAAAATACCTCACAAGATCAATCTTTCGATGAAAAATTATCAGTTGCCAAAAATATCGACGATTCTCAATTAGACGATTCTCAATTAATTGATGAAAGTAAAAATCAATCTTTGGGGGTCTCTAAGCCTGAATCTATTTCACAAGGAAAAAAGTTTAAATTTATAAAAAAATATAGTCAAAAAAATACCTCACAAGATCTGGCCAAGTCTCTCGACGAAAAATCTTCTGTTGATAAAAATATTGATGATTCTCAATTAACTAATGAAAATAAAATTCAATCTTCTGAGGTCTCTGAGCCACAGTCTGCAACCAAAGGAAAAAAGTTTAAATTTATAAAAAAATAAGTTTTTTGAATTTTTTTATAAAAGCTTTTTAACAAACTTTATCGCCTAATTTAAACTTAAAACCATTTAAAAAATCCTTCAAAGACATTGGTTTTTTCCCGGATTTTTGAACTATTGTGGGCTTAATAATGCCATCTAAACATCCAATTGAAAATTCATAATCAATTATTATTCCTTTGTAATTTGAATTTGATGTGGTTTTCACAGATTGGCATTCTAAAATTTTAATCTTTTCATTGTTATAAATCAGATATGCATCGAGATTCCCCCTTAAAGCTCTTACTTTGTTAAATATTTCACGACAACTTTTATTCCAATCAATGAGGCTTTCGTTTTTCTCAATTTTATTGGCATAGGTTGATTTTTGATGATCTTGCGATTCAAATTGTAGTATGTTGTGTTCGGTTTCATGAATAGTTTTTATAATCAATTCTGCACCAATTTCAGAAGTTTTTCTTGATATTGTTAAAAAATTATCATCATCGTTGATGATAAACTTTTTTCTATTCACAACATCTCCACTATCAATACCCGAGTCCATTTTTATGATGCACACCGCGCTATTTTTTTCATTATTCATAATGCTTCTTTGCAGTGGAGCGCTTCCTCGATATAATGGAAGATCGGATGGATGAACATTGAGGCAACCATATTTTGGTATATCTAAAATTTCTTTTGGTAAAATTAAACCGTAAGAAACAACAACTGCTAGGTCAGGTTTAAAATTTTTAAACTGTTCTTGAGTATAATTATCTTTGAGTGTTTTGGGAGTATGAATATTGATATTATTTTGAATTGCAAAATTGTGTATTGCTGAGTATTGGATTCTATTTCCCCTCCCGCCGATCGAAGGCTCTTTGGTATATATTGCAACCAAATTATGCTTATTATTGGATAATATTTTTTCAAGGGTCGGCAGTCCAAAATCAGATGTTCCCATAAAAATTATACGCATGTTTTACAAATTTAATTATAACAAAACTTTCTTTATTTAAAAAAAATTAATGATAAATTAATGAAAAATTTACCAACCACAAAATCTTTTCACAATAAATGAAATTAATCATAAAAAAACAGCTATTTCTTCAAAGTACTTTAATTGCAATTTTAGCAACTATTCTTGATTTATATTCAAAAAATATGGTGTTTTTTTATCTTTTTAACCATCAAGACTATCAATATTTGCAATATCCTAAAGCTGAAATAGTTAGTTTTTTTAATTTAGTTTATGTGAGTAATAGTGGAATTTCATTTGGAATGTTTGATAAAGCAAGTAATGCCCGTGAAATTTTTGCTTTATTGCAAGGTGGAATAGCTTTTGGGTTAATTTTTTGGTTATGGAATAGCCAAAAAAAACATATTTCCTATGCATTAGCATTAATTATTGGTGGCGCGTTTGGAAATGTAATCGATAGAATTCTAAATGGCGGTGTAACTGATTTTTTGGATTTTCATATTGGAATATATCATTGGCCGGCATTTAATCTAGCCGATAGTCTAATTTTTATTGGTGTTTTGATTTTAGTTTACGATGAATTTTTACTTAAAAAAAAATGAAGAAAACTCTTTTTTTAATATTTTTAATTTATACCTCTTCTTGTGCTGGGATTGATAAAAATCCTCTAATAATACCACCTAATTATTCAGAAATTCCGCAAACACAAAACATCCCCCAAAAAGATAAAGAAAATATTGGAAATCAAGAAAAGATCGATAGACTCAAAGAAATATTGCAAAAAAATGATTAGATTAACTTTAACCTCAAAAATATATGAATAACTTTTTTATTGCCGAAACACATGCTCAAAACTCTCAGAATGCCACGCAAGCTCAATTTTCTCCCACTAGTTTGATACCATTGGTTTTAATTTTTGTAATTTTTTATTTTTTAATTATTCGTCCACAAACTAAAAAAATCAAAGAACATGAAAACCTAATAAAAAACTTAAAAGTTGGTAATAAAGTCATCACTTCAAGTGGAATTGTTGGCATAATTCGAAAAATTCATGAAAAAGAAAATCAACTTGAAGTTGAAGTAGCTGAAAATGTTGTACTAACTATACTAAAAAATCATATAAACGATGTTGAAAAGCAGTCCCAAGAAGATAAAAAATCATTTAAAAAATTTGATAAAAAACGCTAATTAATTTTCAATTATTTCATGCTAGTTTTCTCCAAAACCAAAATTTTCTTTATATCAATTCTATGTTTTTTGGCATTATATTTTGCTTTGCCAACAATTTTTTTGAATAGCAGTTTTAATAATGAAAAAATTATTAAATTATTGCCCTCAAATAAAGTAAATCTTGGCCTTGATTTGCATGGAGGGTCGCAACTTCTTCTCGAAATCGATGTTAATAGTTATTTGGAAGAACAACTCTTAATTCTTAAGGATGAAATTAAAAATATTTTTTATGAAGATTCGATTAGAACGTTGGTAGAAAAGGTTGATAGTAAAATTATTTTTACTGTTGCAAATGAAGAAGAAAAAACTCTTGCCAAAAAGTTAGTTAAAAAAATATCTAAACAGCTTGAAATAACTGAAGAATCAGGTCAGTTTAAGGTTTTTTTCTCTGATTATGAAGTTGAAAAGATGAAAAAAAATCTAATCAATCAATCAATTGAAATAATTCGTCGTAGAGTTGATGAAAATGGTACTAAAGAACCAACTATTGTATCACAGGGCGACAAAAGAATTTTACTACAAGTTCCTGGTGTTCAAAATTCCCAAGAATTAAAAAATTCCTTGGGCAAAACCGCTAAAATGACTTTTCATTTACCGGCAAAAAACTCTGATCAAGAAATTTCTGTGATTAATACAATAGAATTATTTGATGCTTTTGGTAACCAATATTTTCTTAATAAAGATGTTGTTTTAAGTGGTGATTTATTACTAGATGCTAGCGCTACTTATCACGAGGGTAAGCCAGCCGTAGCATTCAGATTTAACGCTTTGGGTTCCAGAAAATTTGCAGAAATTACACAAAACAATATTGGTAAAATATTTGCAATTGTGCTAGACGGTAAAGTAATCACTGCGCCAATGATTAACACGGTCATAAACCAAGGCAGCGGAGTAATAACTGGAAGTTTTACCGTTGCCGAAGCCAGCCAACTAGCTCTTCTTTTAAGAGCGGGCGCTCTTCCGGCTCCATTGCAAGTTATTGAGGAGAGAAGTGTTGGTCCATCACTTGGGTCAGATTCAATTGCAAGTGGAAAAATAGCATCGCTTGCTAGTCTTGTTTTGGTGGCGTTTTTTATGATATTATTTTACGGTTTTTTTGGATTAGTGGCTAACATTGCTCTTGTGGTTAATATTTCAATTATAATTTCATTATTATCACTTTTATCTGCCACTTTGACCCTTCCGGGTATTGCTGGAATTGTATTAACCATGGGTATGTCAGTCGATGCAAATGTTTTAATTTTTGAAAGAATTAAAGAGGAGCTTAAAAATAATAAATCGGTTCTATCGGCGATCGAGCAAGGTTTTGGTCAAGCTTACAGAACTATTTTAGATTCAAATATAACAACTCTTATTGTGGCATTTTTTTTGTATGTTTTTGGCAATGGCTCAATTAAAGGTTTTGCGGTAACTCTCTCAATTGGTATTGTATCTTCAATGTTTACGGCAATTTTACTTACTAGAATGCTAATTTCGTTATGGCTTAAAAGAGCTCGCCCCAAAAAACTTTCACTAACATAATGAACTTTTTTTTAACGGTTTTTTTATTGTTTTTTATACAAATATCAAAATCGTGGGCATTAATCAATAATGTAAAAATTCCTAAAACCCAACTCCCCGCTATTTTAAAAGCCGATATAATTTCAGGTGATAAAATTAATCAAGAAATTCAAGCTTTTGGTAGTGTTGAAATTTCAAAAGAATCGAGCATTATTTTTGCTGATAAAATTGTTTATAATAAAAATACCAAAGTTATTTCTGGAGACGGCAATGTTATAGCTAAAAACCTTGAAATAGGTAATTTATTGGCCCCAAATTTTGATATAAAAGATGATTTTTCCTCGGGAAATTTTTACAATGCTAGAATTTTTTTTAGCGACGGTTCGTATTTATTTTCTAAAAAAATTTTGCGTCTATCGCCCCAAAAAACAAATCTAGATAGACCAATATTTTCAATATGCCCAAATGAAGAAATTGCTAAAAATAATTCCAGGGCTGGAAACATTTTTGACTTTATTACAATTAAATCTTCATCAACCACGATAGATAAAGATAGCAACAATTTTATCAGTAAAAACTCAGTAATTAAATTTTACAAAGTTCCTGTTTTTTATATTCCATATTTAAGATTTGCCTTACCATCAAAAGGAAGACAAAGCGGTTTTTTACAACCCTCATACGCTAAAACCTCGAATTTTGGTCTTGGTATTAAAACCCCATATTTTATAGATATAAATAAAAGCACTGATCTAACCATTTCACCTATTTATTATTTAAGTTCAAAACAGTTGATTGTTAATAACGAATGGCGTCAGTTCGCCAAATATGGAAAATACAACCTTAATCTTGAATTAGCCAATAACAAGGTTCGGAATAACAACATTGATAAAACAATTATTAAAAGAAGTAATAAAAATCTTCGTTGGTTGGCTTCGGGGGAGGGTAAATTTAATTTTGATAATAATTTTGGATTAGATTATGAACTTAAAACTCTTTCCGATAGAACATATCTGCGAGACTACAGTTTTGATTACTTGGCTTACAGTGTAAGTAAAGTAAATTTCGATTACATTTATAAACGTAATTATGTTGGAATTAAATCAATTAGATTCCAAGAGCTTGAAAATGAGGCCTTAGAAAATAATTCACCATTGATATTGCCAACTTTTAATACTTATCACGAAACAGAGCCACTTTTTTTTAAAGAAAAGTTAATCCTTAAAACTAATTTTACATCAATTCATCGAAAAGAGGGTCTTCAATATAACCGAGGAAGCCTCATTCCGCAGTTTAAAATTCCGTTCAATATTAAAGGAAACTTATTTGAATTATCATCAAAACTTCAAGCTGATTTGTACGCCCTTAATGATAAAGATATAAGGGCTCAAGATAATATCAGAATTTATAAATCTTCGCAATCAGATTTAAAATCCGAGATTGCCTTTAATTGGAGGTTGCCGATTAGAAATAAATCTTCATTGAAGACAATTACAATTGAGCCAATGGCAAATTTTGTTATGAGTCAATATAAATCTCGTAATTCTATTATTCCGCTGGAAGATTCAACTAATTCGGAGTTAACATTTAGCAACTTATTTGCTAATGACAGGATATCTGGATTTGATCGAAATGAAGCTGGAAAAAGAGTTAGTTATGGACTTAAAACATCTCTTTTTAATGATCTTGGAGAATTTAATATTACTGCTGGACAAGCCATAATCTTAAAAAAAGATGAGCAAGATGTGAAAATTCGAGGTTTCGCTAACAATAATAGGTCAAATATTGTCGGAATTGCCTCATTTAAAGGAAAAAAATATTTTTCAATATCTTATTCATTTCAATTGGATCAATCGAATTTTCGTAATGATGTTAATCAAGTATATAGCACAATTAATTATAAAAAATTTGAATTAGGAGTAGATTATTTGTTGATAAGAAGAAATATTTTTAATGATACTAAAAGAGAACAAGCGACTTTTAAATCATCTTTTAGTTTGCCAAATAAATGGAATTTTAAAGTCTTCGTGACAAGAGATTTTGTCAGATCCAGATTTATTCAAAGAGGTGTTGAGCTCATAAGAAATGGTTGTTGCAGTGATTTTGGATTTTCAGTTATCGAACAAAATCCAAGCAATTTAACGAAACCTCAAAAAACATTTAATTTAAACTTTACCATTAAAAATTTGTAATTTTTGTTTAAGATTTTATTTGGGGTTTTATACTGAATCTAGATTTATTTTATTAACTTTTAATTTTCTATATATGACCAAAGAAACTACTGACGCAAAATTTTCTTCAGATGTCCTTGATTCTCAAACTCTAGTTTTGGTTGATTTTTGGGCTCCTTGGTGCGGTCCATGTCGTCAACTTTCCCCTACAATTGATGAAATATCCAAAGATTATGTTGGTAAGATTGAAGTTTTTAAATGTAATGTTGATGAAAATCCGGAAGTTCCATCTAAATATGGTGTTAGAGGAATTCCTTCTTTGATGATATTTAAGGGTGGAAAACTGATTGATTCAAAAGTTGGAGCTTCTCCTAAAGCTGTTATAGTTGAGTGGATTAATAAACATATTTAAATGTTAAAAAATTTTTATTCCAATAAAATAAAAATTTTAGAAAAATCAATTGAACTTTTCTATAAAAAAATTTGTAAAAACTCTAGTTTTAGTCAGTTAAGAATTGGCTGTGAACTAGAGCTTTTTTTGTTAGATAAAAACAATAAAGCCCTAAATAATTTTAACGAAATTGATATATTTTGTAATTTAGTTGGTGGAAAGAGAGAGCAGGGTGATGGTCAAATTGAGGTGGTACTAAATTTCACCAACGATTTAATATTTTTGGCAAGTGAGGTGGAAAATTCAAAGCAAAAAATTGCTAATCTTGCAAAGCAAATGAATTTTCTAGCTTGTTTTGACGGTAAACCATTTGAAGATGATTGTGGAAGCTCTTTGCAATTTAATATATCATTACATAACGATGCGGGCACAAATATTTTTTATGAAAACAGCTCCCTTATAAATTATTGTGCAACTGGACTTTTGGATCTAACTAACTCGATGCTTCTTTTGATTTCACCTAACGTTAATGATTATCAAAGATTTGATTTAAATAATAATAAAAATTTATTTAAAAATCATAAATATGTTGCCCCAGTTAATTTGAGTTTAGGTAATGATAATAGAAGTTGTGCAATCAGAATTTGCAATTCTCATGTTGAATCTAAGAGTAAAAGGCTTGAATATAGAGTTCCATCAGCTAGTTGTGATGCTTGGCTTGGGCTTGGTGCTATAATTTTGGCCTTGGAATACGGTTTAGAAAATCATAAATCTTCTTATCAAGCCATATACGGTAACGCTTTTGATGAAATTTATAGTTTGCCCAAAATATTATCTGATCATCAAGAGGCTATAGAAATATTTTTTGACAAAAATAATTATATTTTAAGAAAATTTGAGGAATTCATAAAAGTTTAGTAATTTTTTATAATAAGCAAAACTTATTATCTACCTAAAATCTTATCAACGAAGTTTATTGGTAATAAAATATAGTATTGACCCTTATTTGCCATTGTAAAGGCTTTATCTTCGGCATCGGCGCCATATCCAAAAAATATATCTCCACGGACAACTCCTTTAATTGCCGAGCCGGTATCTTGAGCGATCATGAGTTTGTTAAAGTTTTCTTTGGAATCATTATTTTTGATTACGGTTGATAAAAATAATGGCGAACCAAATGGAATTATTTCGTTATCAATTGCTAAAGAGCGTTCTTTAGTAAGAGGAACGCCCTGTGCCCCAATCACGTATTCAGATTCATTGATTTTAAAAAAAGTAAATGATTGATTTATATTCATAATTTCATCGGCAATTTCTGGGTTATTTTTAAGCCACTTGCGTACACCTTTAGAATTATATTCGTTCTTTGAAAGAAAGCCTCTATTAAACATTTCATTTGAAATTGCATTAAAAGGATAAGAGTTTTTTCCAGCGTAACTGAGCCTTATCTCACTTCCATTTGGAAGTGTTATTCGCCCCGAGCCTTGAATATGCATAAAAAACAAATCAACTTTGTCGTCAACATAAATTAATTCAAGTTTTTGCCCATCAAGGGCTCCATTCTCAATGTCATGTCTGGATAAATAAGGATTAAAGTCAGAATCTTTTGGTTTAGAATATATTGGATATTTATATTTTTCGGTTTTGGTAAAACTTCCGCGAAGAGATGCTTCGTAATAGCCTGTAAATATTCCTTCTGAGTTGCCCTTAAAATTTTCTATCAAAAATAACTTAAACCAATTTTCAAAGAAATTTTTGGTTTGCTTTGCGCTCATATTTTTAACTACTTCGCCAATCTCGCAAACATCACGAAAATCATTGGGAGTTATGTCAAATAATTTGCCATTTAAAGGATTATTTTGTGCCATTAGCGAGAATTTCCGACAAGAATGTAAAAACGTTTGTAAGGCAAGTTTGTGATCATCTTCATACCAACCATCTAAAGAAGAGAAATCTTGTTCGATTAGTCGAAGATTGTGTGGAGTTTTTATGCTAATTTTTTTTGTAAACAAACAGCTTGGCAAAGCAATTAACAAGCCTATAATTAAAAAAATTCTAATCATGATTTAAATAAAGTGTTGGAAAATAACTTAACTTTTTAATTTAGAATATTTTAAACTCAAAAGAAAAATTAACTCATTAAATTATGACTTTAAAATGTGGAATTGTTGGTTTACCAAATGTTGGAAAATCTACTTTATTCAATGCTCTAACTCAAACTGCTAGCGCTCAAGCAGCTAATTACCCGTTTTGCACAATTGAGCCAAATGTTGGCAAGGTTAATGTACCTGATGTAAGGCTTGAAAATCTTGCTAAAATTGCAGCCTCAGCTCAAATTATTCCAAATCAAATTGAATTTGTTGATATTGCAGGATTGGTTCGAGGGGCCAGTAAAGGTGAGGGTTTGGGTAATCAATTTTTATCCCATATTCGTGAAGTTGACGCCATAATTAATGTAGTAAGATGTTTTGAAGATGATAACATTACGCATGTCGAAAATTCAGTCGATCCAATTCGAGATATTGAGTTAATTCAACTTGAGCTTATTTTAGCTGATTTAGAAAGCCTTGAAAAGCGCTTACCAAATTTAGAAAAAAAATTAAAAAATGAAAAAGATGCCCTACAAATAATTGAAACTATAAAAAGGGTTATAGAGGTTCTTAAAGATGGTCAGCCAGCGCGAGTTGTGGAAATAAAAAATATTGAAGAAGAAAAAATAATCAAAAACCTTCAAATTATTACTTCTAAACCCCAATTATTTGTATGTAATTTAAAAGAAAATGAAATTTCAGGTAATAAATATTCTAAGTTAGTTGAAGATTTTTGTGCAAAAAATAATTTTAATTCTGTCAAAATATGTGCTCAAGTTGAGGCTGAGGTTGCATCACTTGAAACATTAGAAGAGAAAAACGAGTATTTATCAACAATTGGTCTTGATGAAACGGGGCTTTCTCAAATTATTCGCTCAGCATTTTCTTTGTTAAATTTGATTTCTTTTTTTACGGTAGGCCCCAAAGAATGCCATGCTTGGACCGTTAAAAAAGGCTCTACTGCGCCAAAGGGAGCAGGTGTTATTCATACTGATTTTGAAAAGGGATTTATTCGTGCACGTACAATTTCATATCAAGATTATATTAAATTTAACGGCGAAGAGGGCGCTAGAAATAACGGCAAACTAAGAGATGAGGGTAAAGATTATATTGTTCAGGATGGCGATGTTTTTCACTTTATGTTTAATAACTAAAATCTAAAAAACACTCTAAAAAACATTTCTTACTAATATTTTGGGATGAAGGTTTTTTAAGCGGAAAATATCAAGTTGTTGAAGTTTATATTTGCCATAAAGTTCAATTTTTGTGGTTTTGATGTCTTCATCGATAACCAGAAAAATTTTTGCACCATTTTCTGATTCAATTTGATTAATTTTTTTTTGCAATATGACGGTTTTTAGCGGTATTATTGCCTTCACATCACTTATACATATCTCCA
>VGDJ01000026.1 GCA_016869775.1 Alphaproteobacteria bacterium | reverse complement strand
GCTGAGATTCTAGCTGGAGGAATGATTTAGATTTTTTTATTTGGAAAGGCATATGCTGTGATCAGAATTTAAATCTAAATTTTTAAGGTTGTTTAAATATTTCTAAACCAAGAAAAAAGATGCCAAGAAGAAATTTAAAATTTTTTAAACAAATTTTTGCATGAACAATTGATTATTTAAAAAAATCGCCGACTTTTTTAAAAAAACTTTCTGATTTAGGATTACTTGAAGCTTTGTTAGCCATAATTTTATCTAGTTTTTGCAACAAATCTTTTTCTTCTGAAGATAACTTAACCGGCACTTCAATATTCAACTTAACAAACATGTCGCCTCTTCTACCTCCTGAGTTTACAACACTCATACCTTTGGATTTTAAACGCAAAATATCACCATTTTGAGAACCTTCAGGAATTTGTAATTTAACTTTTGAGCCATCAATAGTAGGAATTTCAATAGAACCACCCAAACATGCTGTTGTAACTCTGAGAGGCATCTCAAAGTGAATATCTTCGTCTTTTCTAATAAAAAATTGGTGTTTTCTAATAGTTACATAAACATATAAATCGCCAGCCTGAGCCCCCCTTAAACCAGCCTCACCCTGCCCTGCAAAACGAATACGATTACCTTCTTCAACACCGGCCGGAATTTTTGCAGTTAAAGTTCGTTCTTTGTTAACTCGACCATGACCATGGCACTTTTTACATGGATTTTTAACTACCTCTCCACTTCCTCCACATGTATGACAAGTTTTTTCAACTATAAAAAAGCCTTGCTGAACTCTAATTACACCAGATCCTCCGCATGTTGGACAAGTTGTAGGTTTAGATTTGTCGCTTGAACCAGTTCCACCACATGAATCACAATTTGAGGGAATGGTAAAGGTAATATTTTCAGAACAACCGGCAAAAGCTTCTTCGAGTGAAATTTCGAGATTATAACGAACATCTGAACCTCTTTGAGCTGAAGCTTTTTTGCGCGTTCTTTGCTCATTTCCATTACCCCCAAAAAAATCACCAAAATTACTAAAAATATCATTAAAATCGAAACCATCAAAACCAGCTCCACCTGTTCGCGACGAATATCCACCGCCAAATCCTTGTTCTTGATGGCCAAAGCGATCGTAACCGGCGCGTTTATCGTCATCTTTTAGCACCTCATAAGCTTCGGTAGCTTCTTTAAATTTTTTTTCGGCTTCTTTATCACCTGGATTGCGGTCTGGGTGATATTGCATCGCTAATTTTCGATAAGCTTTTTTAATATCTTCTGCGCTGGCTTTTTTGCTAACTCCAAGCACTTCATAATAATCTCTTTTACTCATAAATTAAAATAATCTATTTAAGGAATTTTTTTAAAAAAATAGGAATTTTTGGTATCAATAATTAAGAATTAATTGAATAAATTATAGTTTTTTTCAACCAATTTTCAAGTTGTAAAAACGCCATAAAACGGTGAGAAATTGAATGCTTAAGATCTGCACTAATTTCACCAAAAGTTTGTGAAAAATTATTTTTTATAAAAATCGGATCGTAACCAAAACCATTATCGCCCCTTGGTGGATAAGTTAAATGGCCATCAACGCGTCCTTCGAAATTTACAGCAAAATCATTCTTGGGATTAAATAAACACAAATTACAAATAAAATGGGCTGACGGACGATTATATGGAAAAATTTTTTTGCACTCCAACTCATCAAAAATTTTTTTAAAAGCCCAATTAAAATCTTTTTGTCCGTTATTATAAGCAAAGCGCGCCGAATGAATCCCGGGCTTACCGTCTAAATCATCAACGCACAAACCCGAATCATCCGCCAAAGCAATTTGATTGGTCATTTTGCCATAAAATTGCGCTTTAATTAAAGCATTTCCTGCGAAGGTTGAAGAAGTTTCTTTTGGTTCAGATAAATTATATTCAAAGGCTGATAAAGCTTGAATATCAAGTCTATTTAATAATTGAGAAATTTCATTAAATTTGCCTTTATTATTGGTGGCGATAAGGATTTTTTTCATCGGTAGATTGAACTTTAATAAGATTTACCAAAAACAAATTAGAAATAAATTTTAGATTTACAACCTTGAGCTAGCGAGAGTTTTAAATTATAGATTTTACGATGGGGATAATAATTAAAGGCTGGATTTATTAACAAATCCAGCCTTTCTTTGGCAAATAATAAATTGGTAAATTATTGAATTTATATAAGCATTTTATGCCGAAGCTTCTTCTTGAGATTTTTGAGCTTCGATTTCTTTGGCTAACTTTTCTTGAGCCTTTTTCTTGAGATTGGAACCCTTGGTTTTTGGTTTAAATTTTGGTTTATATTTTTCAGCACCCTTAACTCCAAGATTTATTAAAAATTTAGCAACTTTTTCTGAAGGTTGCGCTCCGACTGAAAGCCAATATTCTGCTCTTTCTTTGTTTATGGTAACGCGCTTTTCATCTGAATCACCAAGAAGTGGATTGTAGGTTCCAAGCTTTTCTAAAAACTTAGAATCACGAGGAGAGGTGCTATTTGTTGCAAGAATGCGGTAATATGGGAGATTTGTTCTGCCTCCACGAGATAGACGAATTTTGATCATTTTTAAAATATATTTAGCTTATAGACGGTTGAGGAATGCGCGAATCATAAAATAAACAAATTCAATTGCAAGTCAGTTTTTAGAACGAAATTAGAGGCAAAAGTTTTATATATTTTCAGCACTACATTTGTTCAAAATTCGTGACGATCTCGCAATAGAATTAGTTAAGTAATAATCATAATTGCGAATCGAAATTTTATCTTCATTGGCAATTGAATTGATAAAATTGTCATCTAGAGCTTCTAAAATTTTTTGATTAATTGATGGCAATTGATTGATTTTTGACAAAACTTTATATTCACATTCAAGAACTTCTGATAATTGTTCGTGATTGTTAAAACCTAGATTTAAGTTAAGCTTGTTGGCAATTTCGCAAATAATATTAGCATCGATTTTTGCCAAATTTGGCGCAAATACCGCTCTTCGAGTATTCTGAATTCTGCCTTCTAAATTGATGTAAAAAGCATCTTTTTCAGCATAATTTGAACCAGGTAAAATTATATCAGCAATTTTTACAGCCCTATCGCCATTGGTTCCGATGTATACAACAAAGCAATTTTGTAATTTTGTAAAATCAATTTCGTCATCAACGCCATGCAAAAACAATAACTTTAGATCGCCATTTTCAGCTTTATTTAAAATTTCTTTGACGCCATTTTTTGATATAAAACCAAGCTCTAATCCATTTATTAAACCAGTATTTCTTGCTAAAAAATTAAAGCCGTTCCAGTCGTCACGAATTAAATTATATTTTTTTGCAATAGCTTTACATAATTTTAAAATTTCGGCACCGTCCCTTCTAGCAACAACATCTTCGCCCATAATTAGCATGTTATTTTTAGAATTTTTAAGAATTTCGCAGTAAGAATTTTTACCATCGAGAATTTCTTGTAAAATATTTAAATCATCGCCTAGATGCTGATATTTGTAGGTTAAATCTCCAGCATCGCCGATCGAAGCGATTTTAATTTTTTTGGTTAAAAATCTTTTACGAATTCTGGCGTTTAAAATAGGAGCATCTTTACGAGGATTGACCCCGATCAATAAACAGCTTTCCGCTTCATCAATTTTAGCAATCGTGGTGTTAAATAAATAATCACCTTTTATTTGGCCACTAAACTTTTGATCGCTAAGACGACAATCAAAATTCTGCGAGCCCAAATTTTGCATTAATTTTTTAAGCGCAAAAATATCATCGAGCGATGAAAGATTGCCACATAAAGCGCCGATTTCGTCGGGAGAAATATTTTTTACTAGTTCGGCAATTTTATCATAACATTCTTCAAAGCTAACGGATTGGAATTTTTCGTCGATTTTTAAGTATGGCTTGTCAAGTCTTTGATATTTGAATCCGTCATAACAAAATCGAGCTTTATCTGAAATCCATTCTTCATTAATATCTTCGTTTAAACGCGGTAATATACGCATAATTTCGAGGCCTCGAGAATCAATGCGAATATTGCTTCCAACAGCATCCATTACATCAATTGTTTCGGTTTTTTTTAGTTCCCAACTACGAGCTTTAAAGGCATAAGGCTTTGAGGTTAAGGCGCCCACTGGACACAAATCAATAACATTTCCCGATAATTCTGATTTAATATTTTTCTCAAGATAAGTGGTGATTTCCATTCCTTCGCCACGATTTACAGCTCCGATTTCGGTAGTTCCGGCAACATCCTCGATAAATCTTACGCATCGGGTACAATGAATACAGCGCGTCATTTGGGTTTTGATTAACACTCCCATATTTTTATCTGTTACCGATCTTTTATGCTCACGATAATCACCCTCACCTTTACCATATTGATAAGCTTGATCTTGCAAATCACACTCACCGGCTTGGTCACAGATTGGGCAATCGAGCGGATGATTCGCCAACAAAAACTCCATTACCCCTTCGCGAGCTTTTTTTACCATCGGAGTATCAGTAAAAATCTGCATGTTTTCATTAACTGGCATAGCGCAAGAAGCTACTGGCTTTGGTGGGCCACCAGCCACTCCAACCAAACACATGCGACAATTTCCAGCAATAGCTAATCTTTCGTGATAACAAAACCTTGGGATTTCGATACCAACCAACTCACAAGCCTGTATTATAGTTATACCCTGAGGAACCTCGTGGCTATTGCCATTAATAGATATTTTTACCATGCAGAAAACAAATTTTAGCGGTTAGATATTTATATAAATAATTTATACACCAGACAGAATAAGAAATTAAAAAATTGCGAAGGAAATTTAATTGAAAAAACTAAAATTTTAATTGTTATTAAAATGGAATTTCATCGTCATTTTCTTCAATTACGACGTCGTTATTTTTTCGACTTGAATTATTTGAATTCTTATTGCCGTAGTTATTGCTACCAACATATGCTTCTGCAGAATCACCAGCTGAGCGATCTCGAGAATCAAGAATTTGCAAAGTTGAATTATAATTTTGTAAAACTATTTCGGTGGTATATTTTTCGACACCCTGATTATCGGTCCATTTTCGGGTCTGAAGTGAACCCTCGAGATAAACCTTAGTTCCTTTTTTTAAATAATTTTTTGCTATCCCAACCAATCCTTGCGAAAAAATAACCACTCTATGCCATTCAGTTTTATCTTTTTTTTCACCGGTATTTTTGTCTTTCCAGCTTTCTGACGTAGCTAATGAAAAATTAGCAATTTCGCGACCATCTTGGGTTGAACGAATTTCTGGATCTTGCCCTAAATTTCCGACCAATATTACTTTGTTAATTGACATAGATTTTGATAATTAGAATTAATAAAACGACCGTTTGTAGCTTCATAATAAATTGCAAAAATTTAAAAACTAGCTTCAATTTTTATTTATAAGGCGACCAAAAAAAACTTGCAAAAAATTAATATTTCTTAAAATAAAATTAATTTTTAAATCTCTTCTAATAAGAAATAATTTATCAAAAAAATAATCTAAATTTTATGAAAAAAATTTTTAAATTTTTGACAATTCTCAATCTAATTTTTTTAATTATGAACGACGCTAATGCCCAAAATAACAAAATCGATAACCCCGAAAACATACTTTATATTGACTTAAAATATGGCCGAGTCGTTGTCGAACTTTTGCCAAATATAGCCCCAAATCATGTTAATCGCATCAAAACACTTGCGCGCCAAAAGTTCTATGATGGCATTTTTTTTCATCGTGTAATAGATGGATTTATGGCACAAACAGGTGACCCAACTGGCACTGGAATGGGCGGAAGCAAACTCCCAGATTTACGCGCCGAATTTTCCGATGAACCTCACATTCGTGGCGCATTATCAATGGCTCGAGCATCTGATCCAAATAGCGCCAACAGCCAATTTTTTATCGTTACCAAAGATTCACGCTTTCTTGATGGACAATATACCGTTTTTGGTCGCGTAATAAAAGGCATGGAATTTGTTGATAAAATTAAAAAAGGTGGCGGACAAAATGGCAAAGTTAGCGATCCAGATTCAATGCTAAAAGTGAGAATTGCTAGCGACGAAAACAAATAAATTACTCGATTTAAACTCAACTTTAAAAACCGTCATTAAAAATTTAATGACGGTTTTTTAGTTTTATAAAACACCAATTTCCATCATTAAATATATTTTTTATCAAATATAATTATTTTTATTAAAAATAACTTAAAAATGAGCTGTTTCAGAATGAAATTTTGATGCAAAAAATTAGTAAAAAATCATTTATTTTATATAAATATTTGAGACATTTTAATAACTTTTATAAATTTCTTTAACCACATTTAGCAAGACTTGAGAGGGATTTTTTAACTTTTCTATTTCGCAAATTATTATTAATTTTTACCGCAAAATAATTTTTTTACTTTTAATTAAAAAAAATTTGTAGACAATTTTGTTACAAATATTTAAAACTAATACAACATTTAGTTATATTTTCATATTATTTACACTAAATATAGTTTTCACAAAATTTTAGCGCGACTCCAAAAAAGATTAAAAAGGAGCTGAATCTAAAAATTATCAATTACCAATCAAACAACGTTATGACTAAGTCAAAAGCTCTTAAAAACACAACCATTGTTATTGCCAACAGCGCTAGAAATAAAGATTCTAAAAAATCCTTCACCATAAACATAAATATTGATAACAAAAAAGATGAAAGACTCAGCAATTTTGGTAAAGCCGTTCTCAAAGATCGCTACCTCATGCCAAATGAGTCATTCCAAAATTTGTTTGCTCGAGTCGCATCTTATTACGCTGATGACCAAGATCATGCCAATCGAATTTACGATTATATCTCGAACCTTTGGTTTATGCCCGCCACGCCAGTTCTGAGCAACGGCGGAACTGAGCGCGGTCTTCCTATTTCATGCTTTTTAAATGAATCTTCCGATTCTCTCGATGGCATCGTAAATCTATGGAATGAAAATGTTCTCTTAGCTTCAAGAGGTGGTGGCATCGGAAGCTATTGGGGCAATTTACGCTCAATTGGCGAAACGGTGCGCGGAAACGGCAAAACCTCAGGCATCATCCCCTTCATCAAAGTAATGGACTCGCAAACGCTTGCAATATCTCAGGGTAGCTTACGTCGCGGTTCGGCCGCAGTTTATTTGCCGATTAATCACCCTGAAATTGAAGAATTTATCGATTTGCGTCGCCCAACTGGTGGCGATCCAAATCGTCGCTCGCTCAACCTGCACCATGGCGTTGTTGTGACTGACGAATTTATGCGCGCGGTCGAAAAAGATGGCGACTTCGAACTCAAAAGCCCCCACAGCGGTCAAACACTTGAAATCGTCAAAGCCAGAACTTTATGGGTCAAGCTTCTTACCGCCCGAATTGAAACTGGCGAACCTTACATTTTATTTATCGACGCCGTAAATCGCGCGCGCCCCCTTCAACAACAAAAACTTAAACTCGAAGTTAAAACCTCAAATTTATGCAGTGAAATCACGCTTCCAACTGGCATCGACCACCTCGGCAATGATAGAACCGCCGTGTGTTGCTTATCTTCACTTAATCTCGAATATTACGACGAGTGGAAAGATCACCCGCAAATCCTTGAAGACGTTATGCGCTTCCTAGATAACGTTTTACAAGATTTCATCGATAAGGCCCCCGAAGGCATGGCCAAAGCCAAATATTCGGCCATGCGCGAACGCAGTGTTGGTCTTGGTGTAATGGGATTTCACTCATTTTTACAAAGCAAAAATGTGCCAATCGAATCAGCTATGAGTAAGGTCTGGAACAAAAAAATCTTCATGCAAATCAAACAAGGTGTTGATCGCGCTTCAAAAACCTTGGCTAAAGAGCGCGGAGCATGCCCCGACGCCAAAGATGCCGGTATCGAAGAAAGATTTTCTAACAAACTCGCCATCGCGCCAACTGCCTCAATTTCTATTATTGCTGGCAATTCTTCCCCAGGGATCGAGCCTTTTGCGGCTAATTCTTTTACGCAAAAAACTCTCACTGGGTCATTCAATGTGCGCAACAAAAACTTGGTGAAACTCTTAGAATCAAAAGGCAAAAACTCTGAAGATGTATGGTCGTCAATCACTATCAATGAAGGCTCAGTTCAGCATTTAGATTTTCTCGATGAACATGAAAAATTGGTGTACAAAACCGCACAAGAAATTGATCAGCGCTGGATCATTGATCTTAGTGCTGAAAGGCAAGAATATATTTGCCAAGCTCAAAGCCTAAATATATTTGTACCGGGGAATGTCTCGAAAAAATATTTGCACGATATTCATTTCCGCGCTTGGCAAAAAGGCTTAAAAAGCCTCTATTATTGTCGCTCAACTTCGATTCAAAGAGCGGATAAAGTTTCCAACAAAACCGAAAAAGACGATATCGATTTCTCCAAAAATCAAGCAAACGAAGGCGCCAACAGCAAATACGAAGAATGCCTCGCTTGCCAATAAGTAGCTAAATCAAGGTCCTGCAAAATTTATTCTATCACCAAAAAACTCTTGCAGTCCCATTATCTTTTGCTTTGATCTCGCAATTAGTTACAAAAAATTTATCAAATTGTGGGACAATTTGTCTAATTCCAAGCGAAAAATTTATTCCTAATTTTATCAGAAATTTATTGTTAATCGGCATTTCGATGCCTCAATTTATTTCGAAAAATTATGATAAATTCATCAAAAACCAAACTGCGTTTTGAGCAACGCCTTCAATATTTCAATAGTCAAGGTTCAAAAAAGTTTTGGTCGTTAAAAAAATTTCTTAGCCATGATTTTTCTTCAAAAAAAATATCAAAAAAAATTATCGCAAAATCATATTTTACCGCGATTTTTGCAGTTTTTTTGAATATTTTTTCCGATTGTTACGCCGGCGCGAATTCTACTCTTCCAACGATTACCGTTAGTGCCAAAAAACAATCTCTCAGCGAAAATGATTTTGCCAATGCGCAATTAAAAATTAAAAAAATCGCCGGTGGGGCGAGCCTTGTTTCGTCGGATGATTTGCAAAAAAACTATTCGGCAACCGTCAAAGATATGCTTGATTACGTGCCCGGAATTATCGCGCAATCAAAGGCGGGGCAAGAGTCGCGCTTGTCGATTCGCGGTTCGGGTTTGTCGCGCAATTATCATTTGCGAGGCATAAATTTATATCAAGATGGCGTGCCGATCAATCTAGCGGATGGCTCCGCCGACTTTCAAGATATGGATCCGCTGGCTTTCAATCATGTCGAAATTTTTAAAGGCGCCAATGGTTTACACCTAGGCTCGTCGACTTTGGGCGGGGCGATAAATTTTGTGTCGCCAACGGGTTATAACGCCGACGCACTGAAACTAAGGCTCGAGGGCGGAAGTTTTGGCACCGCGCGCGCCAACATTTCGAGCGGAAAAGTGCTCGGAAAATTCGATTATTTTGCGTCATTAAGCACTTTTAAAACTGACGGCTATCGCCAACAAAATCAACAATCCGACACCAAATTTTACAGCAATTTCGGATATCGTTTTAACCAAAATGCCGAAAATCGCACCTATTTAACTTTGATTAATTCGAATCTTGAATTGCCAGGAAGCCTTACTAAAAGAAAATTCGACGCCAATCCAAAACAAGCAAATTCGAATAGTTTGAGCGGTAAAAATGCCCGCGATTTTAATGAAATTAGAATCGCCAATAAAACCTCGTGGAAGCTTGATAATTCTAATTTCAATGCTGGTTTTTATAGCAATTTAAAAGATTTAGATCACCCGATTTTTCAAGTTCTCGATCAACAAACACAAAATTATGGAATTTTTGGCGATGGCCATCTCAAAAACACATTTTTTTCGCGCCAAAACGAAATCGATTTTGGGGTTAATTTAAGTTATGGCAAAACTAACGCTAAAAGATTTAAAAATGTTGGCGGGCGCCCTAAGGAGTTAACTCAAAAAGGTGATGAAAAATCGCAAAATGCGCTATTTTTTGTGCAAAATAATTTACATTTAAATCAAAAAACCGCGCTGATTTTTGGTTCGCAATTTATTTTGGCCAATCGCGACTACAAAGATCGATTTTTAAAAGATGGCGATCAAAGTGGTAGGCGCAAATATTTTGGCTTAAGCCCCAAAATCGGCGCGATTTATAATCTCGAAAAAAATACTGAAATTTTTGGCAATTTAAGTGGCGCTTATGAGCCACCAACCTTTACAGAAGTGAGACAAACGACTTCATCAGGCTTAGCCAATATTTCGGCACAAAAATCTTACACACTTGAAATTGGAACGCGACGAACCAACAGCGACTTGAATTGGGATATCGCATTATATCGCTCGCATTTGCGCGATGAGTTGATTTTATATACCATTGCGCCCAACATCACACAGGCCATCAATGCCAACAAAACCATGCACCAAGGCCTTGAAATCGGAATCGATGCCAAAATTTTGAGTAATATTTTTAGCCAAAAATCCGATACGAATAATGAAAAAATTGGCGATAAGATAACGCTTCGTACCACTTACACTCTTAATGATTTCCGCTTTGTTAACGACTCAATTTATCGCAACAAAACCATTCCCGGAGCTCCGCGACACTTTATTCGCGCTGAATTAAAATATCAAAATTCTGCGGGATTTTATGTGGCGCCGAATGTTGAAATCGTGCCAACTAAGTTTTTTATCGACAGCCAAAATAGCCTCAAAGCTCCAAACTATTGGGTGCTTTCGCTCAATGCTGGTCACGAATTTAACCGCAATTTTTCGATTTATTTGGACGCTAAAAATTTGCTTAACAAAAAGTATTCTCCAACTGTCGATGTTTTATCAAACGCTTCAGGCAATGATAGCGCGGTTTATTACCCCGCTAACTCAAGAGCGGTTTATGCCGGCGTAAAATTTAAGTGGTAAAATTTTTACAAAGAAATTTCGAGAAATATTTAGGAGCTAAAATTTGAAGAAATTAGTTTATTTCGTTTAGTTCAGCACGTCTCGCATCGAATAAAATCCAGCCTTTTGAGCACTTCCCCAAATACATGCGCGAATGGCACCTTTGGCAAAAATTTCACGACTCGAGGCCTTGTGAGAAAGTTCCAACCTTTCGCCCTCACCGGCAAAAATTACGGTGTGATCGCCAATTACATCGCCACCGCGCAAAGTAGCAAAACCGATTTCGCCCTTGTTGCGCTTGGCTTCTTTGCCAACTCGCGCCATTACTCCAGAATTTTTTATGTCAACATTGCGACCTTTGGCAACAGCCGAACCAAGAGATAAAGCGGTTCCAGATGGAGCATCAATTTTTTTGTTATGGTGCATTTCAAGAATTTCGACATCAAAATCATCGCGCAAAATTCCAGCCACCTTTTCAACCAGATTCGTTAATAAGTTGACACCAAGCGACATATTTGAAGACCAGATGATTGGCGTTTCTTGTGCATAGCTGGAAAATTTTTGTTTTTCTTCATCAAGGAATCCTGTGGTACCGCACACTAAAACTTTTTTATATTGCGCACATTTTTTGGCGATTTCTAGACTCAAGGCTGGCGACGAAAAATCAATCACGGCATCAGCTGATTGAACAAACTCATCAAGATTAGAGGTGGCGAAAATATGATTTTTTTCAAAACCTAAAAACTCACCCAAATCCTGCCCCTCCAAACCAGAAGATGGTCTAACAAGGCCTGAACTTAATTCAGCAATTGAATCTTGAATGATTAATGAGGCGATGGTGCGCCCCATTTTTCCAGAAATACCAGAAACTGCGATTTTCATATAAAATAGTTAAAAATGATTGATTAAAGTGATTTACTTAGTTTTGTGAATTTTGCGAGAATTAACTTAATTTTCCAACTCAAAATTTAATATTAAGTTTAATCTCTTCGATCCTCTCATTTCCAAGCCATAATTATCGAAATTTTTCTTGCAATTGAGATAAATTTATTAAAAAATTCCCTAGAAAATACTACCTATAAGTCTACTCAGCATTTAGAATTTAGGCTTTTTCACCAAATATTTAATTTATAATGACAAATCAAAATACCATCGTGCCAGCAGTTGGCAAAGATATTCAATCGGTCTCGTTAGTTGGCGAAATGCGCAAATCATATCTTGATTATGCCATGAGCGTGATAGTTTCTCGTGCCATTCCTGATGCTTGTGACGGCCTAAAACCCGTTCATCGCCGAATACTTTATGCTATGTATGAAGGTAGTTACGACTTCAACAAACCCTTCAAAAAATCCGCCAGAATCGTTGGGGAAGTTATGGGTAAATATCACCCGCACGGTGACTCAGCCATTTATGAATCTCTCGTTCGAATGGCGCAAGATTTTTCGATGCGCGTGCCGTTAATTGATGGCCAAGGAAATTTCGGCTCGATCGACGACGATCCACCTGCCGCAATGCGTTATACCGAGTCTCGTCTTGAAAAAATCTCGCACACCATGCTTGATGATCTCGACAAAGACACCGTCGACTTTGTTCCAAATTATGATGGCAACGAAAAAGAACCCAAAGTTCTCCCTGCTCGCTTTCCCAACCTTCTGGTTAATGGTTCAGGTGGAATTGCTGTGGGCATGGCAACCAACATTCCGCCTCACAATCTCGGCGAAGTTATCGACGCTTGCATTGCTTTCATTGAAAATAATGACATTTCCATCGAAGACGTCATAAAAATCGTTCCGGGGCCAGATTTCCCTACTGGCGGGATTATCCTCGGCAGATCCGGTCACGACTCAGCCTCAAAAACTGGTCGTGGTTCGGTGGTTATGCGCGGACGCCATAAAATCGAGAAAAAAACGGGTGGCAAAAATTCAATTGTTATTACCGAA